>JACMRC010000457.1 GCA_014376655.1 Mucilaginibacter sp.
CTATACCGTCCTGTACGGTATGGGTCGGGTAATCGCCATTTGGTAGTGGGTCGCCGCAATTAATGGATACATCGTTACCTATGTAGGAATTCTTATCAATGATGGCATTCTTAATTTTGCAACGGTCGCCAATCCCCATTATAGGTTGGCCATTTTCGCGGCATTCCTGTATTTGCTCTAACGTTTGGTAATTATCGCTACCCATTATATAGCAATTCTCTATAGTAGTATCCAAACCTATGCGGGTACGGATACCCACAACTGAGCGGATAACATGGCTGGCGTTGATGATACATCCATCGGCAATAATAACTTTATCCATGTGGGTGCCCGAGATCTTTGATGGCGGCAACATCCGTGCACGGGTGAAGATATAGTTCTTATCAAAAAGGTTAAACTGCGGGATATCATCTGTTAAACCTAAGTTGGCGTCAAAGAATGATGGGATGGTACCAATATCGGTCCAATAACCTTCGTACTGGTAGCTTAATACCTTATGCTTATCAATTGATTGTGGGATTATCTCTTTTCCAAAGTCGGTGCTTTCATTGCCTTGCAGTAGCTTATATAACAACTTACGGTTAAATATATAAATACCCATTGATGCCAGGTAAATGCGGCCCTGCGCTTCCATCTCCGGGCTAACTTCTGATATCAGCTTGTCAAACCCTGTTTTAGGTTTTTCAACAAATGCAGTAACCAGGCTATTCTCGTCGGTTTGTAAAATACCGAAGCCCGGCACATCATTAACATGTACAGGTATGGTAGCAATGGATATATCAGCTTGTGCAGCAATATGCTTGTTTACCATTTCCGCGAAATCCATCTGGTACAATTGATCGCCCGATAGGATCAAAACGTAATCGAACTCATGTACCGATAAGTGGTGTAAACTTTGGCGAACCGCGTCAGCCGTACCCTGGAACCAGCCACCGCTGGTAGGTGTTTGCTCGGCAGCTAAAATATCAACAAAAGCTTCGCTAAAAGTACTAAAGTGATAAGTGTTTTTAATGTGTTTGTTTAACGATGCCGAGTTAAACTGTGTTAATACATAAATACGCTCAATACCCGAGTGCAGGCAATTAGAGATTGGAATATCAACCAAACGGTATTTGCCGGCAATAGGCACAGCCGGTTTGGAGCGTGATGCTGTAAGGGGATACAAGCGGCTGCCCTGGCCACCGCCAAGAACAATGCAAATTACTTTTGATGTCATATTGTTGTGGTATTTAAGCTTTGGTAAAGTTCCATATATTGTTTTGCCGACACGTCCCACGAAAAATCAAGGGCCATCATGCGCTTGCGTAATGTTTGCAAGGTCTTATTATCATCAAAAAGCACTATTGCCCTGCTTACCGCATAGCAAATATCCTCCACACTGGTATTTAAATATCTTATGCCGTAGCCGCCTTTGTCGCCAAAGTCAATTACGGTATCCTTCAGTCCACCGGTACTGCGCACCATAGGCATGGTGCCGTAGCGTAATGAGTATAATTGGTTCAATCCGCAAGGCTCAACACGGCTTGGCATTAGCAAAAAGTCTGATCCGGCATAAAACAAGTGCGCCAGCTCTTCATTATAGCCTATGTATACATTACAATCCGTCGGGAATTTTTCCTTCAGCTCTTGCAAATCCATTTCTGTTTGTGTTTCGCCGGCACCTAATATCAGGAAGTTAACTTTTCCTGCATAATCGGCCAGGCTGGTTTCAATAGCCTCGGCCAGCAGGTCGGCACCCTTCTCGCCAACTAATCGGCCAATAAATGATATTAGCGGTTTTGTAGGGTCAAGATTAAACCTTGCACACAAGGCCTCTTTATTTTTTTGTTTGCCTGCGGCGACTTTAGTCGCTGCAAATTTCTCGATGATCATTGGGTCAGTCGCGGGGTTCCATACTTCGGTATCAATACCGTTAATGATACCCAGGCCCTTTGCCCGCTCTAAGAAAAACAGAAACTCCAGCCCGTTTGAGTTGGTAGTTAACTCTTCCAAATAACTTGGCGATACCGTAGTATACCTTGAAGCACAACGTACCGCAGATGCCAGCGGATTAATACCACCGCTCCAATCTAATAAACCTGTTTTGGTTAAGTCAATTTCAGGCAGGTATGATAGCTTATCCCAACCAAATGCGCCATGATATTGGCCGTTATGTATGGTAAACACAGTTGGCGTTTTAGACAACCGAGTATATAGTTTTGAATGCTGTAATAAAAACGGCACCAAACCCGAGTGATGGTCATGGCAATGGATTATATCCGGCGATTGCTGCGAGTAGCTTATCCAATCTAAAAACGCTATCTGGAAGGCGATGAACTGCTCGGTCTCATCCGGGTAACTGTAAATATTTTCGCGGTCTATCAGACCGGGGATCTTTACAAGGTAAAGCTCAAAGCCCAGCTTATTCGTCTTCTCTTTAAGTATCTCGAAATATAACCGACGGATGCCTAATAGTGTAGCCCCCTGGAAAACGGTTTCAAATTCGTTTTCTCGGGTAAATTTGCGGTCGTAAAAAGGCATTACCACGGCGGCGTTATGGCCTGCCAGCGTTTGGTATTTCGGCAACGCGCCAACTACATCGGCCAGGCCGCCAACTTTGGCAACAGGATAACACTCGGCGCTTAGGTGAAAAATTCTCATCGGTTTCTATACTGCGATTAAGGTACTAAACATTCCCGCAAATAAACAAGCACATATTTGGAAAAATGTGTTTTTAACGCTGTGAATATTCAATCCTAATGCAGCTTTGATTGCGATATTGGCAATTTTAACCGTTTGGCGGTATTGAGAATTTCGATTTTTGCAATTAAGAAAGAGTGAATTGTCATGTTGTTGTTTGTGAAGACACAAACAACGGAGAGATCACCCATTGTCTGTGTCCTCACAGACAATTACTTATGCAAGCTGCCTGTGAGAACACAGGCAGCGGGGAATATTTATTAATGCGCCTCCAACCAATTCAAACCCGTACCAATCTCTACAACAATTGGCACGGTAGTTTTGATAGCGTTGCGCATATTATCCATAATGATAGGTTTTACAATTTCCACCTCGTGGATAGGCACATCAAACACCAACTCATCATGCACCTGCATGGTCATGCGGGTATCCAGTTTTTGTTCTTTTAGTTCGCGATGGATATTGATCATAGCGATCTTGATCATATCAGCCGCGCTGCCTTGTATTGGTGCGTTAATAGCATTTCGCTCAGCAAAGCCACGCACGGTTTGGTTAGCCGAATTGATGTCGCGCAGGTAGCGCCTGCGGCCCATCAGCGTGGTTACATAGCCATTCTCACGTGCGAAGTTCATGGTATCGGCCATGTATTGTTTAATACCGGGGAACTGCGCGAAGTAGTTGTCAATGATCTCGGCAGCCTCTTTACGCGGGATCCCTAAATTCTGCGACAACCCAAAGGCCGACTGCCCATAAATTATCCCAAAGTTTACCGCTTTGGCATTACGGCGCATTGTACCGTCTACATCCTCAACCGCTACGCCATAAACGTTGGCAGCGGTAGCGGTATGGATGTCGATGCCCTTTACGAATGCATCCATCATATTAGCATCCTTGCTTATTTCGGCTATAATGCGCAGCTCAATTTGCGAATAATCCGCAGAAATAATAACATGATCTTTATCTCTCGGGATAAAAGCTTTTCGCACTTCCCTGCCACGCTCGGTACGGATAGGAATATTTTGCAGGTTAGGATTGGTAGAACTTAACCTACCTGTAGCCGCAACCGCCTGGTTATAGCTGGTATGTACCCGACCTGTTTTTTTGTTCACCATTGTAGGCAAAGCGTCAACATAGGTCGATTTTAGTTTTTGCAGCTGGCGGTAATCCAGGATATCGCGAACGATATCGCTTTTATTAGCCAAGCCCAGCAACACATCCTCACCGGTTTGGTATTGGCCGGTTTTGGTTTTCTTGGCTTTAGGGTCAAGCATCAGTTTCTCAAACAACACCTCGCCCAATTGCTTTGGCGACGCGATGTTAAAGCGGACACCTGCTTTTTCATAAACAACCTTCTCCAGTTTATTAATATCTATCTCCAGTTCTTTAGAGAACTCTTTTAATGTATCATGGTCAATCTTCACACCTTCGTGCTCAATATCTGCCAATACATATATTAATGGGTTCTCAATTTTATGCAGCAGGTCGTTGGCACCAACAGAAATTATCTTCGGTTCAAAAACTTCTTTCAGTTGCAGGGTGATGTCGGCATCCTCAGCAGCGTATTCTTTTATCTTCTCTATCTCTACGTCGCGCATGCTGCCCTGGTTCTTGCCTTTGGGGCCAATCAACTCGGTTATTGATACTGGCTTATACCCCAGGTAATTTTCGCTCAGCACATCCATACCATGTCGGGTATCGGGGTCAATGATGTAATGCGCCATCATGGTATCAAACAGGTCGCCGCATAATTGTACGCCGTACCATTTCATCATCAGGATATCAAACTTAAGGTTCTGGCCTATCTTGCCAATGGCAGGGTCTTCCATTACCTCCTTAAACTCATCAACTATCGCCTGTACCTCTTTCTGATCGACAGGAACAGGCACATACCAGCCCTCGAAAGCTTTAATAGCGAATGATAAACCTACCAGCTCGCAATTATTTGCATCGGTACCGGTAGTTTCGGTATCAAAACAAAAGCTTTTTTGTTGTTTTAGCAGGGCGATCAATTCGGTGCGTTTTTCTTTGGTATCTGCCAAATAATAAGTATGCGGAACGTTATTTATATTTTTGGAAGCGATAACTGTTTCGGGCGATGACCCGATATCCTGGATATCCACCGTCATGGTTGTGCGGCCCTCGGCAACCGGCGCACCAAACATATCTATTTGGGTACCTGCCGAGACCGCCTTTATTTCGGTTATGCTAAAGTCGTCACCAAAAACACGGCGGCCAAGGGTTCTAAATTCCAGTTCGGCAAACAATGGCTCTAACAGTTCTTTGCTTGGACTGCACATTTCCAGCCCCGCCTCATCCAGTTCAACAGGCGAATTTAAATTGATGGTCGCCAGTTTTTTTGACATTAAGCCTTGCTCGGCAAAGTTCTCTACGTTTTCTTTTAGCTTGCCTTTAAGCTCGTGGCTATGGGCAATTATTTCTTCTACTGATCCATATTGTTTTATTAATAGTTTAGCGGTTTTCTCGCCCACGCCCGGTATACCTGGGATACCATCAACCGCATCGCCCCATAAGCCTAAAATATCTATAACCTGCTCGGGGCGTTCAATTTCCCATTTGGCCAATACCTCGGGTACGCCAAGTATCTCCATTTCATTACCCATGCGGGCAGGTTTGTAAACGAATATATTATCAGACACCAATTGCGCAAAATCCTTATCGGGGGTCATGCAAAAAACTTTGTAGCCTTTCTGCTCGGCTTTTTTGGCGAGGGTGCCTATAATATCATCAGCCTCATAACCGTCTGACGTGATAACCGGGATATTAAAGCCCAATATCAACTTAAAAATATATGGCAACGCTGCCGAAAGATCTTCGGGCATTTTCTCGCGATGTGCTTTATAAGCTGCATAATCGGTATGGCGTTCGGTTGGCGCATCGGTATCAAATACTACCGCCATGTGGGTTGGCTTTTCCTTCTTCAATACGTCCAGCAAGGTATTGGTAAAACCCATTACTGCCGATGTATTAAAACCACCCGATGTAAACCGCGGGGTTTTACTTAATGCAAAATGCGCCCGGTATATCAGGGCCATACCATCTAAAAGGAAAAGCTTCTTCATTATTTACTATGATTGCACCGATGGGTTTTGATTGCACCGATATTTATTTTTATGATTACACCGATTGCCGTTTGATTCCACCGATTTCTCAAAAATACAATTTATGTTTACTGATTAGCAAAATCTGTGAAATCAAAAAGAAATCTGCGGAATCAAACTATAATTATTTAAAAGAGCAGCCCGGCACATGGTCATTAACCATACCCGTTGCCTGCATAAAGGCATAGCAAATAACACTGCCAAAAAAGGTAAAGCCTCGTTTTTTCATGTCTTTGCTTATAGCATCAGATATTTCGGTGGTAACCGGGGTGCTGCCTGTTGTGTTATTAGTGGGTTTCCCATCGGGCATAAAACTGTATAGGTATTTATCAAACGATCCAAACTCGTCCTGAACTCCTAAAAGCAACTTGGCGCATTTAATAGCAGCCGTTATTTTTAATCGGTTGCGGATGATGCCCACATCCAGCATTAACCGCTCCACATCTTCATCGTTAAAGGCCGCAACTTTATGTACATCAAAATTGGCAAACGCTTTACGATAGCCTTCGCGGCGCTTCAAAATAGTGATCCAACTTAAACCCGCCTGCGCCGATTCTAATATCAGGAACTCGAAAAACACTTTATCATCGTGTGTGGTTTTGCCCCATTCGGTATCATGATATTGCATGTATAATGGGTCGGTACCGCACCATGCGCAGCGTTTTATTTCATTTTTTTGCATAGTGTAAATGTAATTATAGCGATGCGTTTAAAACCCATTGCTATTTAGTTATTGAAAATATTTTTTGTTACTTAGCAAACCTAACTCTTAATTATGAAAAATATTTACACCTTATTATTTGTACTTTCTATCAGTCCTATTGTTTTAAAAGCGCAAAGCAATTTTAAACGCGGCTATATTGTTGACCTTAAAGGCGACACAGTAAAAGGCCTGGTAGATTACAGAGAGTGGGATAACAACCCGGCAACAGTAACTTTCAAAGGAACTGGTGGCACCGGCACAAATTATAGCGCCGAAAATATTAAGGCTTTTGAGGTTACCGGTTTTGTTAAATTTATAAGCGCCACTTTGCCCATTAGCCAACAACAGGTTGATGTTAACCTAACATCAAACAAAAATGCCGATACAGCCGCTATTGTAAAAACTGTTTTCCTTAGGAATTTAACTTCCGGCAAAGTTGTGTCATTGTATGCATATAACGATCAGATCAAATCGCGGTTTTATGTAACAGAAGGTGTCAACAAACCCATCCAGGAACTAATCTACCAGATTTATTACGACGAAAACAGCACGTTAAAAAAAATCACCCGTTATAAAGTACAATTACAATATATAGCCAACCAAAATGGCGCAACTTCTGTATCAAGCCAAATAGCCGGCGCTGGTTATACCCAAACAGACCTGGTTAAGGTTATTAGGGCTATTAATGGCAGCACTGCTGACGCAACTACCACAGAAGCTGGAACTAAAGGCTCGCGTACTTTTATTTGAGCGGGGGTTAATTTCTGCACTTTAAC
>JACMRC010000458.1 GCA_014376655.1 Mucilaginibacter sp.
GATTAGTAAGGTATATTGTTTCAGGTTTTGATCAGTATAAACGGCAGGATCATCAGACACATCAACTTTAAATCCGTTTTCCTTCCCCAGTTTTTGAATACACGCTACTGATGCTGCAATATTATCATGCACATAGCCTTTTCCATTTTTGGTATAAACCAAAACTTTAATGCCCTTCAACGGAACACCATACGCCCAGGTAAAAAATAGCGACAACAGCAAAGCCACGCTACAGATTCTTTTTAATACAATTAGGTTCATACAGATTGAACGGTTATAATGGATAATGCAATGTATTAAAAATGTGTGACTGTTTTTATAATTAGTTGTCATTCTGAGCGGAGCGAAGAATCTTATACACCTGCAAAACTCACCACCTGTCAATTTTATAAGATTCTTCGCTACGCTCAGAATGACAAAAAGGGAAAACAAAAAAAGGGGAGGCTTAAACAAGCCTCCCCTTTAACAATTGTAATAGTTACCTATTACTTATCTATTTGTTTAATTGCTTCGTCAGCAAATGTGGCCGACGCGGTATCACCCATTTTGGTGCGTTCCGTTTTAATATCAGTTATCATTCCTTTTAATGCAGGAACTACGCCATACATTTTGTATTTAATGGCAGCATCCTTAATGCCGGTTATGCCCTGTTGTGCATACGCAGGACTTTTAACCTTGGCTGTCATCGCAGCAAAATCTCTTATCATACCAAATTTTGAATTTGGATCTGATGCCGCGTTAAATTGCTTTAACACATAAGCATACTCGGCATCGCTGCCATTTGCAGCATAAGTATGCATCAACGCAGCTGTAAGCGCGCCTTTGTTGTCTGCTTCAAACTGCTTAGCTAATGATAGCCCGGTTGCAGGGTCCTGTAAACTTATAGCAGTTAAGGCAGCGCCTTGTACAGCGTACGATTCGCTTTTCAGCGCGTCTTTAAACGTGTTCATCATACCACTTGCTTTTAATTTACCTAATGCGTTTATAGCCGCAGCGCGTACCAACGTGTTAGGGTCTGTTTGCGCTATTGATAATAATATCGGTTGTGCTGGGTTGCGCACATCATCATTGGTCATGTTTAAACCGTTGATGGCTTTAATGCGTAAACCGTAGTATTTATCTTTTAATGCAGCTAACATTACTTTGCGGGCGCCTTCATTGCCTTGCTCCGGAATTGATTTAGTTATAGCCTCAAAACGGTCAAGGTATAATGGCGCGTTAAAGTATTGGAAAACGTACTCGTCTAAAATTTTGCTGTCAGTTTTTTGTGCCAATAAAACTTTATCGCCATCAACATTCACCAAATCAGGTTTAACTGCCGATGCAAAGGTTAGCGTATCAGCCTTATCATTCATCCAAACACTGTGGCGTGTTTTTTTGCCACCAGCGTAAATGTCAATAGCCATTGGTAATTTAAAGGCATCGCCATCCTGGGTTTGTTGCAGGTAAACGGTTTGGGTTTTGCTTGCATCGTCCCATTTATAGCTAATTTTTAAGCTTGGGTGGCCGTGGTTATAGTACCACTGGTTAAAGAACCAGTTTAAATCGCGACCGCTTGCTTCTTCTAAAGCTAAACGCAGTTGCTGCGGTTCGCCGGCTTTAAAGGCATTAGTTTTTAAGTAAATACCTAAGCCTTTATAAAATGCTTCGTAACCTAAATAGTTGCGCAGCATGTTTAATATACGGCCACCTTTTTGGTAGGTAACAGCGTCAAAAACATCCTCTTTATCATTATAATTAAAGCGGACAAGGTTCTTGTTTTTATTAGCCGGGTTAGCCATATAATTCAACATTGCCTGGTAGCTATGTGCGTCGGCTTCGTCTTTGCCATATTTATGCTCTGCCCAAAGTATCTCGCTAAAATCAGCAAACGATTCATTAACCGTCAAATTGCTCCAGCTTTCGGCAGTAACCAAATCGCCAAACCATTGGTGAAACAATTCGTGCGCTATGGTGCTGCGGCCCTGGTCGTAATAAGCATCTAATAACTCGCGATGTGTGCCTTGCACATATACGCCATGTAAAGTAGCCGATGTGTTTTCCATCGCGCCGCTTACATAGTCGCGCACTACAATTTGCGAGTATTTAGCCCAAGGGTAATCAACACCTAAAGTTTTAGAGTAAAACTCGATAAGTTCCGGTGTCATGCCAAAAATTTCTTTGGCGTAAGGCGCGTATTTAGGCTCCAAATAATAGCTAACTTCTTTGTTACGCCATTTGTCTTTATAAATTTTAAAATCGCCTACAGCCATCATGAATAAATATGGCGAGTGTGGCAGATCTTGTTTCCAAACGTCGGTACGGGTACCGTCGCCATTAACTTTTTGCGATTTTAGTAAACCGTTTGATAGCGTAACGTACTTGGCAGGCACGGTCATGGTTATTTCTTCGGTAGTTTTTTGCTGACCCTGGTCTATAGTAGGGAACCAGCACGATGAGCTTTCGGTTTCGCCTTGTGTCCATACCTGGGTTGGTTTGTCTTTTTCGGTACCATCAGGATTAATAAAGTATAAACCTTTGGCATCGTTTATAGCCGCGCTGCCTTTAACGTGCAACTCGTTAGGTTTTGATGCATAGTCGATATAAACGGTATAGGTTTCGTTATTATGGTAAACCTTATCCAGTTGAATAGCAAGGCTCAGGCTGTCCTGGTATTTATATTTAAGCGGGAAGTTTTTGCCATTTTTTACTACCGAGATATTTTTGATATCCATGCCTTTGGCATCTAATCTTAAAGTATCGGTTGGGTAAAAGTGTGGCTTTAAAGTAACCCATTCCTTACCATATAGGTAGCGTTTTTTGTAGTCGAAACGTACATCCAACTTAGTATGTATCAAGTCATTGATACGGGGTTGTGTGGCCCGGTAAATTTTCATTTTCGGGTCTTCGGCTTTTGGTGCCTGCGCGTTTACCGCGGTTAGCGAGCCGGCGGTAATAACAATACCGGCAGCAA
>JACMRC010000459.1 GCA_014376655.1 Mucilaginibacter sp.
ATACAGATAACGATCCGCAGAACGAACTATCGACCCTTAACTTAGGGCCAACACACCCGGCTACGCATGGTGTGTTTCAAAACGTACTGCAGTTAGATGGCGAAAGAATTGTTAGCGGCGTATCAACTATTGGATATATCCACCGCGCTTTCGAGAAAATTGCCGAACACAGGCCATTTTACCAGATAACCCCATTAACAGACCGCTTAAACTACTGCTCATCGCCCATAAACAACATGGGCTGGCACATGACAGTTGAAAAACTGTTAGGCATCACCACCCCAAAACGTGTTGATTACCTGCGTGTAATTGTAATGGAGCTTGCCCGTATCAGCGACCATATTGTTTGTAACGGTGTATTAGGTGTTGATACCGGCGCGTTTACAGGTTTCCTGTACATGATGGAGCATCGCGAAGCTATTTATGAAATTTATGAAGAGGTTTGCGGCTCGCGCTTAACAACCAACATTGGCCGTATAGGCGGGTTCGAGCGTAATTTCAATGCCATAGCATTTGCCAAGTTGCGTAAGTTTTTGGTTGATTTCCCTAAGACATTAAAAGAGTTTGAAGCGTTATTTAACCGTAACCGCATATTTGTTGATCGTACCAAAGGCGTAGCAGCTGTTACTGCCGAGGATGCGTTAAGCTATAGCTGGAGCGGCCCGTTATTGCGTGCTGCCGGTGTTGATTACGATGTTAGGGCGATGAACCCTTATTCATCATACGAAGATTTTGACTTTGAAGTACCCGTTGGCGACAATGGAGACGTTTACAGCCGCTTTTTGGTGCGTAACGAAGAGATGTGGCAAAGCATGCGCATAATTGAGCAAGCTTTGGCAAAATTAGAAAAAGAGCCTACCGATATTTTCCATGCGGATGTACCTGAGTTTTACCTGCCTCCAAAAGAGGAAGTATATAATAACATGGAAGCCTTGATCTATCACTTTAAAATTGTGATGGGCGAGATACCTACACCAAATACCGAAGTATACCACGCGGTTGAGGGCGCTAATGGCGAGTTAGGTTTCTATTTAGTGAACGATGGCGGACGCTCGCCTTACCGTTTGCACTTCCGCAGGCCAAGCTTTATTAATTACCAGATGTACGCGCCCATGAGTAGGGGCATGTTACTATCTGACGCGATCATAAACATGAGTAGTTTAAACGTTATAGCAGGAGAATTAGATGCTTAGAGTTGAAGATACCGTACAAAGTCCGGTTGAATTTTCAACCGCGCTGATAGCTCAGTTTGCTGACCTTGTAAGCCGTTATCCCGAAGGGAAACAAAAATCGGCCCTATTGCCTATACTTCATTTGGTACAAGCCGAGTTTGGCTGGACAAGCCCGCAGGCAATGGATAAAGTTGCCGAATACTTAAAGATACAACCTGTCGAGGTTTATGAAGTAGCATCGTTTTACAGCATGTACTTTTTGCGTCCGCAGGGTAAATATGTTTTAGAGGTTTGCCGCACCGGGCCTTGCTGCCTGGTTGGTGCCGAAAAAATAATGGATCATATTGAGCAGCAATTAGGTGTTAAGGAAGGGCAAGTTACTGCCGACGGCTTATTTAGCTGGCGTGGCGTAGAGTGTTTGGCAGCGTGCGGTTTTGCACCTGTTTTGCAGATAGGCCCCGAATATACTTTCTATGAAAAGCTAACTAATGAGTCGGTTGACCAATTGATAGCTGATTTGAAAGCAAAAGGAAAATAACTACTAAATGGAATGGACAATGCAAACGTGATAGTTGGAGATTCATTATTTGCATTAGGTTTAATTTTAGTATTTGTAACAGGCGGATTAAAAGAGAATGGAATTATACTGGTACCGCTGCTTATTGTAGCATTTGCCAGTTGTGTAGTAAGACATATTAATTATTATAACGAAACCGGAAGGTATTTTTAAAAGAGGATGACAGCTAAAGGATGGATGATATTAAGGGATGTGATGTACACCATTTTAGTGGTGTTATTACTAATGCCGAATAGCCCACTGGATTTATCACTCGGAGTTAGGATAGGCTTAGCTATTTTGGCTGTTGCTGTACGTGTATGGCAGCACTATAATTACTACAAGGAAACCGGCAAAATATACTAAGATGGGACGCAAATTACTTTTAGAACATATTAACGTACCCGGCATCAATACCTTTGATGTGTACCGCCAAAAAGGTGGTTACAGAGCAGTAGAGAAGGCTTTAAAACAGA
>JACMRC010000057.1 GCA_014376655.1 Mucilaginibacter sp.
AATACTGTTAGTGTTATTTGTTGTATTCATCTGATTGTCAGATAAATATACAAATAAATAATCAAAAATAAAAGCTAATTAACTCATTATCAAATACTTATTTTTATGAATGTAACTAACTTTTTAATGCGTTTGCCCTGGTTAGTAACCATTTTGCTACATCGGTTATATTGCCCGCATCTTGTTTCCTTTAGGATCATGGGTTACCTCGGCTAAGCCCAAAGCTTCCATCAATGGCGGGACATACATACCAAAGCGGCCACGCAGACCTTTCTTTAGACCATACCAGCCACCAACCGGGTTGCGTTCGGCGCGGCCCCAGGCTTCAACTGTTCCGTCTTTTGCGGGTTTTTGCTCGTCGGCGCTGCCAAGTTCCATCCAGTCGCCGTGCGCCTTTAACATAGCGTGTAGGTCAGCAAGGGCGCGGTAATCATAATGTAATACCGTTTTGCCTACTGTGCACACCAAAATTTCTTTACCGTTTTTTACATCAGTATGCATGGTGTAGTCTGACGATAGTGGTGGGGTTTTTAATGCCAGCGGGTTTTCTTTATTGCCGATACTTGCGTCCATCTTAAATTATTTTGTATGAAATTAAGAATATAATTGTCAAGAAGATATTACGGAGATATAACTTTTGATAAAACTATTATCACTCTACAACTAACCAGGTATAGTTTTCGGGCGCTATAGTTACATTAACTTCAATTTCATAATTACGGTTAAGCGCGTATCTCTTGCCCGGTTGGTCTTTTTCCTGCACTATAGCGGTTGTAGTTAACCCTGTATAATACAACGGAAGCATTATTTTCCTGGTAATTTTTTCTTTGGTTGGGTTAAATAACATCACCAATCCTTTTTGTTTTAAATAGGGATCTACATGCATAATGCCGTCCCAATTTCGGCCATCTGCTCTTCTAAGATGGATAATATCAGCATTAAGTATATCCCGGTAATGTTTATACCAGCTTATTGTTTTTATAACTAATTGCTTTGTTTTGTCGGTATCATATAAGCGCGGGCCGCGGTAACAGGCCTGTACACCCGCACCGTAGTACTGCATCATTAATTGCTCATAATCAGTTAAATGTTTTTCAAGCGGTTCAAGCACCGCTTCTTCACCGCCGCCCTGGTAACGGGTTAAAGGCACAAATCCCCATCCCATTGAAGGTGTTTTATCCCACGTTCCATCAAAAATGTTTTGACGGTTCAATATCTTCTGTTGCTCACGCGGTAAAGAAAAATTTACTTCGCGATACCCTAAAGCAATTTTGTTTGATCCGTCCAGGAAATACCAGTCGGGCGCGTTAACATAAATACCCCGCTCGTTACACCAGCGGTACAATTCTTTTTGCAACTCAATTTGCTTCCATTGCGAATCGCCTAAACCCATATGTCCGGGATGTGAAGTTGACGCGCACAAATCGCCCGGATAGGGGCCGTCATTTTCAAAAATATCAAAGCCGGTATTTGCCATAAAATATTTTAGTTTGCTAATGTAGGCTAACCCCCATTTACTGCCCATGCAGGGTGCGTGGCCAAACAATGCCGCAACATCCGGCTTGCCGCTTACCGGATCGATCACATCGTCTTCGTCACTTATTCTACGGGAACTAAACAGCGAATAACTGCCTATTTTTAGGCCCCTTTTATGAGCTTCCTGTGCTAAGGCCTTCCATTTCCTGATATTTATGGCGCTTGTATCTTCCATATTGCAATGGCTGCCAAAGCTTAATATTAATGCCTCGTAACCGGTTGTGGCGCATTGGTTTATGGCTTCCTTTACCTGGTTGTCATTCTTGCTTACAAGATGCATAAATATGGGGTTCTCGGCGGTCCATGGGGCTACCGTAGCATACATTTTTCTGATCATCAACCCTCGTCTTTCCCTGTCGTAAGTGTCAATCAATAGTTCATGCGTACGTACTGAGTTAAAAACATTGGTTGGATCAACTTTAACACTTGTAACCTTTTCCGGGTATACCCGCAATAAACAAGGGGTTTGGAAATTGTAGTTTACCTGCGATGTGTAACTTGAATCAACATCCCAGTGCTTTGTTTGGTCGCTAATGTTATAACGCATGGCGTTGTTAAACGCGTAGTTTGTTTCAATGTAAATACCGTGTTGTTTTTGCATTTGGTCGGGCGTGCCAATAACGGCGCTTTCTTCTTCAACAATTGCTAAAATTTCATTTACACACCTGTTTATGGTTATAGCGTGATTGCTGTTGTTTTTAACAGATAACGACTTTACAATAAGTGGAATACCATCGTATAATTCATAATGGATGGCTACGTCAATACCTTTTAATGAAGCTGATTGAAAATTAAGAGTTAGCATTTTCCCGGTCGTACTTTTAATTCCGCCGGCCCATGATGTTTGTTTCCATTTTATATAAGGTTGGATATCGGATACGGTGTATGACTTAAACTGAAAATCACTTTCGTGCGCTATAAAAACGTCAATCCAATCGGGCATTAAGTAAGCATGTTCTTTCTGCCCGTATAATCCGCCTATATTAATTTTTTTGCCATTAATTATTAGCTCCGCTTCAGGCTTAACATCGCGTAATAGTTGTTGGTTGTTACTTAAATTTTCATAACTCACACAAGCAACATTGGGTTGTATGCGAAAAACTCGTTTTAGTAATCCATTAGACAAACTAATTTCTTTCCCGTTTTTTGATTGCGTTATAACTGCCGGGTAACCCGAGCTATTAATAAGCCAGTCGTTTGTTTTTTTTACAGATTGACTTTTACCATGTAAAGTAATGAATAGTAAGATTAGAAACGCTGGGATCCTCAAGTTATTCATAGTTAATTAAGGTTATAAGGCAAGATAAATAAAATAGCGATATTTTTATCGAAACATCGCCAGGCCAAGCGTCAACACTTACGATAATAGAAAGTAAGCGTGGACGCTTACAACATTATTCAGACAACCGTGGACGCTTGTCTGGGCGGTGAGCGGGTTTTCTTTAGTGCCGATAAGTGGGTCCATCTTAATTTATTTGAAGTTAGGATTTAATTAAAGGTATACATATTACGCCAATTCTAATTTCATCATGATATCTGTTTGTATATCATTACCTACTTTAAACTGGTGCTGATCAAATATTACAAAGCCATTTTTTTGATAGAATTTGATACCACGTAAGTTCATCTCCCATACACCCAACCATATATAAGTTTTGTTGCTTAACTTCGCTATCTTTATAATCTCATTGATCAATAACTCGCCGATTTTTTTGCCCTGGTGCCCATGTAATACATAAATGCGTTCAATCTCCAGGCCTTGTGCTTCCTGTAATTCGGTTTGTGCATTGCCGGTATTTATTTTAAAGTAGGCTATGGGTTCACCATCAATTTCGGCAAAATAAAATTCAGACTCGGGGTTATCTATTTCTTCGGATAAAGATTGCTCCGTCAGGTGGTCGCTCAAAAAGATCTCCAGATCCGAAGGGTTATTCAGGTGCGCAAAAGCATCTACAAAAGTTTTATGGCTGATGTAATGTAAGGCCTTAATCCTTGAAGGACTAACTTTAGTAATATTGATATTATCCACAGTAAATAATTAGCACTTTACCGTCTTTTTCTTCTTGGTCAAACTTCCCCTTGCCTGTGCTTTTGCAATGTATTCGATAGCATCGGGTACATAGCATGATGTTCCATTTTTATCAACAGTAACAACGCCGATTTTTTTGGCAGCTTCATGAACATAATCATTTAACGCACTTACATAACTGCCGGCAGATATTATAAAGATGTTCATGGCCGATCTAACCCTATCCGGCGATGAGTGAATAGTGTTAACCACCCGATCTATTAGCCCTTTTAAGTTATCTAAAGGAAGATCTTCATCAGGTTTAAGCGTTACAAGGTTTGATAGCGTCGACCAGCCAGCGGCGGTTATATGCGTTTGATTTGAGTTTATCCAGTTTAAAGCCATCTCAAAACCATGCTTGCCCTCGGCAGCTACCCAGGGTACAGTATATTCGCTAATATTATTTGATAGCGCCCGTTCCACCCAGGTTTGCAGGTCTGCCGGCGTCATTTGGTTATCGTCGGCAATTAAGCCGGCAAGGTACTGTGCATCCGCATTACCGGTAGCGTACAGGTCCTTTGCCAATTGGTAGTCTTTTTTAACCTTTTTTTGAATAGGCTTTAGATATTCAACCTTTACACCAAAAAAGGGCTCTTTAACCCCATGCTTTACTAAAATGTTTTTGATCTTATCGTCGCCACGAACTTTAAGCTCGGCCATTATCTCGTCTACCGTCATGGCAAATGGTTTAAAGTACGGTTAAAGATAAATACTTAGTCCTGAATTAAAAATTATTATAATCGAATGATTTGATTGTGTAATACTCTTTTTTTAATGTGGATCGCTTATGATGTAATGCATGCTTATTATAATAAATGAGTAGTTTTAAAGCCAGATATCAAATGGAACTTAGAACCGTAAATGTTACCCGTTATGTTACCCCTTTGCGCGAAGGTGGGTCGCTGCCCGCAATTGCCGAGGCCGATGACGAGTTTTTGTATGTGCTTAAATTTAGAGGAGCAGGGCAAGGTGTAAAGGCGTTGATCGCTGAACTTATAGGCGGCGAATTGTCGCGTGTATTAGGCTTAAAGATCCCCGAGCTGGTGTTTGCCAACTTAGACGAAGCCTTTGGCCGCACCGAAGGCGATGAAGAGATCCAGGACCTGTTGAAAGCAAGTGTAGGTTTAAACCTCGCGCTGCATTACCTGTCGGGTGCTATAACCTTTGATCCTGCTGTTACGGTAGTAGATCATAAGCTGGCCTCGCAAATTGTATGGATGGACTGCCTGCTTACCAATGTGGATCGTACACCGCGCAACACCAATATGCTGATATGGCATAAAGAGCTATGGCTGATAGATCATGGTGCCGCTTTGTATTTCCACCACTCGTGGGATAACTGGAAGGAGCAGGCCGTGCGCTCGTTTGTACAGGTTAAAGACCATGTTTTGTTAATGAGTGCAACCGAACTGGAAACTGTAGATACCGAGTTTAAAGCTATCTTAACAGAAAAGGCTATCCGCGATATAGCAGCGTTGATACCAGATAAGTGGCTGGCAGAGGAGGCCGAAGAAGCAGCCGAGCGAAGAGAAGTATATGTGCAATTCTTATTGCTGCGGATAGCGGCATCAGACATATTTATAAAAGAAGCAAATCATGCCAGGGAAACACGTTTTTGAGTACGCCGTAGTTCGCGTTGTACCAAGGGTAGAGCGTGAAGAGTTTATGAATGTAGGGGTTGTGCTGTACTGCAAGAAGCTTAACTTCCTGCAAGCCATAATCACTGTTAACGAAGCAAAGATCTGTTGCTTTACCAACCCAGACGAAGCTCAGCAGATCAAAGATAACCTGCACGCGTTCGAGCAGATCTGCAAAGGCAGCACAGAAGGCGGGCCTATAGCACAGTTGGACGAAGCGTCACGCTTCCGTTGGCTTACGGCTACACGCAGTACAGTTGTACAGGCATCTAAAGTACACCCGGGCTTATCAGTAGACCCGCAGCAGACATTAGAAAAACTACACGCGCAATTGGTACTATAACTACTGCTTAACTACCGACTGGTGGTCGTGCAGGCGTTGTTTACGGATCAATGCTTCAAGGTAATAGTAATCAGCATAAATTATAGGTACATCAACTTCGCTATGGGCGGGTGCGCTGCCGGTGCTATGTAGTAACAAGAATCCTTTGCCTTCGCCGGGTGCGGGTTGGTAGCCTTTTAAATTAGCAATTATCTTATTAGCTGCAGCTGTATAAAGCTTCGAATTTGCTTTACTATAGGTACTTAATTCCAATAAAGCAGATGCTGCAAT
This sequence comes from Mucilaginibacter sp., assembly GCA_014376655.1. Taxonomy (GTDB): domain Bacteria; phylum Bacteroidota; class Bacteroidia; order Sphingobacteriales; family Sphingobacteriaceae; genus Mucilaginibacter. Next base: position 5,855 of record JACMRC010000057.1, read on the forward strand.
GGCGCCTGCCGAAGCATCACGCGATTGAACGGCTTTGTCAGGCACGTTATAATCCCAATAGGGGATAAGATCCTTTGGCAACTCAGGATTGTACAAGATAAAGTGCGCTATTTTTTCAGCTTGCTCTAAATAAACTTTGTCCTTAGTTTCGCGATAGCAGGTGGTGTAACCATATAACCCCCAAGCCTGCCCCCGCGCCCATGCCGACTCGTTAGCATAACCCTGAGCTGTTACTTTCTCTATAACCTTACCCGTTTCCTGGTCGTAGTTAACTACGTGATAAGAGCTGTTATCAGCCCTGAAATGGTTTTTGATAGTTGTATTGGCATGTGTGACCGCGATCTTATAAAATGAAGAATCTCCAGATAGCCGGGTAGCTTCAAATAGCATTTCCAGGTTCATCATATTGTCCACAATTACCGTAAACTTAGGTTGCCCAATTGCACCCCATGATCTGATAGCTCCAACAGTTGGGTTAAAGCGTTTAGATAATGACTTTGCAGCCTGTATAATAACTTCTTTATAAGCAGGGTCTTTAGTTAAGCGGTATCCATTACCAAAGCTGCAATATATTTCGAAACCAAGATCATGCGTACCCGTATTATTCTTTTCTGATTCGATAAAGGAGGAGTAGGTTTGTGCCTCTGTTAGCCATTTTTTGTCGCCGGTATATTCATATAAGTACCATAACCACCCCGGGAAAAAGCCACTGCACCAATCACCTGCATTAACTATATGCAGGTTGCCATTATTATCAAGGTTACGGGGCTCAACCAGCTTTGCGTTGTTGGCTTTTGCTTTTGCCGCTGCTGTTTCTGTAAGCATTACATCGGTTTGGCCGGTTGCAAATTTAAAAGCGTCTTTAATATCGGCCTGGGCATGTGCTTTAAAATTGTTTAAAGATGCTGCTATTGTAACGGCTATTATCGTGTATTTAAACTTCATAGTTATTCGGCCATTTTAATTTTAACAACAAGTTTTTTTACTTTATCATACCCATCTACATGGATACTTGGACGATGTGAATCTAACGGAAAGAATATCAGCATTGTACTGCTATCGGCTACATAATAATTGCCCTTAGTAGCCGGGTCGAAATTTGCCAGATCTTTAGTAGCATCATAAGCATTAGTAACGGTTGCGTTGGTCGGGTTCATCACACCAATGCGTTCTTTGCCACTTATCATTAAATGTACATCAAGGTATTTGCGGTGTGCTTCCCAACTGGTTTTATCATAATCCTTAGTCGGGCCTTCGGTTACGGTTACAAATACGTTATCGCCATCTAAAACATGTTTACCAACTGATAGTGTATCCAGTTGCGTAGTTCTTAAAAAAGCAAATGCTTTATCCCAATAAATTTTGTTGCGTTGGTATTGCTTTGCAAACTCGGCGTTGTTAAGTCCGACGTACATGTTTAAAGTTAAGCCATTCCGCCATTCGCCTTTTGCAACCCAGGCTTTTGCATCGTTCTCGCTCATTTGTGCCGATGCAGCCGTGCTGATAAAACATATTATAGCCAAAAAGGCAATTTTATAAATAGATGCTTTTTTCATGATGTATAATTTAGCGCCCTAATTGATTGGGCATAATTGGTTTAACATTCAATAATACAAGTATTTGGTTATATAAGTCTATAATCACCATAAAATTTATGCAATCGTTTGGGTTTTAAATGGGGTATTATAAATACTTCTGCATCGATTGCGTAAAAATATAATTGCGATAGCCTTTAATTGACTGATAAATTGTAAAATTGCTATTCGTAACCAAAAATCTAAATTGTATTGAAATCTATCTATAGCGTCCATCCCGAAGATTTTAAATCTTACCAAACCGCGGCTATCCGCGAGCGTTTTTTGCTTGATGGCATAGTAAATCCCAACGAAATTAATTGTGTTTATACACATTATGACCGTATGATAGTAGGCGCGGCTAATCCCGTTGATAAACAGTTGGAGCTGGAAAACTATCCAAACCTTAAAGCTGATTATTTTTTACAACGCCGCGAGATAGGTATCATTAACGTAG
>JACMRC010000460.1 GCA_014376655.1 Mucilaginibacter sp.
GCGTTTCAACGGTGCGTTCGCTAATGAAAAGCTTATCGGCTATTTGTTTGTTGCTTAACTCTTTTTCAATTAAACCTATGATCTCAATTTCGCGATTAGTGAGCCTTGAACTATCCTCGTTTTGGTTGATGCCTTTCATTAACTCGAAAGTAACGTCTGCGCTAAAGAAGCTTTTGCCTGCATATACCTGCTCAACAGCTAATATCAATTCCGATTTATCGGTGTTTTTTAAAACGAAGCCGGATATGCCCGCCTGCATCATTTCAGATACTGCGCCTTTATCACCAAACATGGACAGCACAATTACTTTAATATGCGGAAATTCTTTTTTTACCCGCCGGGTCAAATCGGCACCGCTTATGTTGGGCATGTTTACATCAGTGATGAGGATGTCTGTTGGATTACTTGCCAGCAATTCCAAAACATCAGCCGGGTTATTGCTGCACCCGCTAACAATAATGCGGTTATAGCCTGCAAATAACGACTGTATGCCATCAATAATTAGCTGGTGATCATCAACAATAAAAACCTTGATAGTTGGTAAAGAATCCATCTGCCTAAAATAATGAGAAAATACTTTAAAAATGGCCTATTTTTTTCTTAATAGCCATATTTATAACGATATATGATAAATATTTAAATTTTTGTTAAAGCTCGTCCGGTCGGCACTTCAAATCCTTATCCAATTAGTAAATGAAACTAAATATACTCAAATACGCACTTTGTTTTATGCTTGGCTTAACTGTTATCAGCAAAGCAAATGCACAAACGCCCGAGATAGACAAACTTTTAAAGCAAGCAGCTACTGCAAAAACTGATACCCAAAAAGCCCGGATATATAACAGTTTGGCACTTAAACTGGGAGAATCTGATACACTTAAGGCGTTTAATTACCAGTTACAGGCTTACCGCATCTTTCAAAAATATGATGATAAGGTTGGCTTGGCACAAAGCTACCATGCTAAAGGATATATATTTATATGCCAGGATAAATCCGACTCGGCACTGTATTATTTAACCCGCGCAATTGCATTGGTAAAACAATCCGATCATAAAGATCTGCAGGGCAAAATCCTCGTTGATCTGGGTATTGCCGAACGTGAGCAAAATAATTACCCTAAAGTACTTATCTACCTAAAGCAAGCTATTGTTTTATCAGAGCAAACCGGGAACAAACGGAACATGGCAGATGCCTATGTGCAGTTGGGTAGCGCATTAGATGTGATGAAGAACTTTAAAGCCGCTAAAATTGCCTGTATAAATGCTTATCATTTGTTTAAGGAGTTAAAAGATACAGTACGCATGAGCCGTACTTTAGGAAGCATCGGTTTTACAGAACGTTCTGCTAATCATCCTGATAGTGCCATCTATTATCTTAATAAGGCGATGAAGCTTTTTAAAATAGAACATGACTTTTTAATGGTTGCCATAGCCCACACAGAAATAGGGAAAACCTTGGTCAGCTCTGGTAGCTACACCCAGGCTATTCCGCAATTCTTAGCTGCTTTGGATGCCTATCGGTTCACACAAAACACCAGTCATTTTGATGCGCTAAACATTTCTTTAGGTATATGCTACAACAATACCGGCGAATACACAAAAGCAGGGATTTTTCTGAACAAAGGCTATTTGATTGCAAAACAGCAAAAAGATATGGAAATGCAGTTGGAAGCACTTTCAGGACTGAAAGATTATTATAAAAACATTAAAGATTTTAAACAGGGATTTAAATTCCAGGATGAATACACCCGTGTAAAAGACTCGTTAGACAATAAACAGCAATTGAAAACAATTGCTGACATGAGTGCTAAATACGAAAGCGAAAAAAAGGAGCGGGAAATTTTACTGTTGGGCAAAGAGAATACTATACAGAAATTGTCTATTTCGCGTAAGAACCTGGCTATTGGTGTCATTATATTTGTTTTTATAGTTGCATTTGGTGTAGGCGGATTGTTTTATAACCGCTATAAATTAAAACAGGGAAGTGTGCTACAGGGCGAGATCATAAAACAGCAAGACCTTGCCACCAAAGCCATAATTGAGGCCGAGGAGAACGAACGCCGCCGGATAGCAGGCGAACTGCATGACGGATTGGGGCAAATGTTCTCTACCGTTAAACTTAATCTATCAGGTATAGAATCAGACATCACTTTCACCGACGAGCCTACGCGCAACACCTTTGCCAAATCGTTACTGCTAATAGACGAAAGTTGTAAAGAGGTTAGAAGTATATCGCACCAAATGGCACCGAATGTATTGTTGAAATCCGGGCTGGTATCAGCAGTACGCGATTTTATTACGCAGGTTGATGAACGCCAGTTAAAGATCTCGCTGGATGTCCAAGGACTTTCTGAACGGTTGGAAAGCAACACCGAGGCTGTACTTTACCGCGTTATACAAGAAGCCGTGAACAACGTTATTAAACATGCAAAGGCAACGCATTTAGATATACAGTTAGTAAAAGATGTCGATGGCTTATCGGTAATGATAGAGGATGATGGTGTTGGTTTTGACCCCGCTTTGTTAAACGATGGCGGCGGTATGGGCCTGAAAAACATCATCACCCGCATAACTTACTTAAAAGGCACGGTTGATTTTGACCCTTCGCCGGGTAATGGTACAGTAATAAGTGTTTGGGTTCCGGCTGCCGGCTAAAATCAAATAACCGGCGATAGCCTTTATCAGTTATTACTGATTACCTTTGCGGGCATTAGCTATAACATAATGAGCAACGATCTGCCTAAAGTAACACCCGAAAAAGAAAACATGCACCCCCGCAACGTACACCGCAACGGGTATGATTTTAAACAGCTTATTAAAGCTAACCCTGCTTTGAAGAAATTTGTGGGGTTAAATAAATTTGAGATAGAGTCGGTTGATTTTACGAATGCCGATGCTATTAAAGCGTTAAACAAAGCCCTGCTTAAGCAATTTTATGGCGTTGATGGCTGGGATATCCCCGAAGGGTATCTTTGCCCGCCTATACCCGGCCGTGCAGATTATTTACACTACGTAGCCGATTTATTGGCAGAGACAAACGAAAACGCTATCCCGAAAGGAAATAAAGTACGCGTACTTGATATTGGCACAGGTGCAAACCTGGTTTACCCGCTAATTGGTTCCAGTTTTTACGGCTGGCAGTTTGTGGGTACTGATATTGACCCGACAGCAATTCGCTCGGCAAAAAACACTATAGGGTTAAACAAAGGTTTGGAACGCAAAATCGAGGTCCGTTTACAAACCGGTGATGATAGCA
>JACMRC010000461.1 GCA_014376655.1 Mucilaginibacter sp.
AAGTAATACTGCCCGGCTGATAACGGTTGCCAAAATCTTTCTTATCAATATTAATAGCTTTATCATCAATGGTTACATCCTGGAAAGTTTCCATTGTACCGGCATGTTTTATGCCGTTGGTAAGCAGTTCAATTAATATAACTTCTGTTTTAAAACTAACTCCATCTTTGTTTACATGCGCCGGCACATGGTTGACAATAAAGTCAAGCAACTCCTGTACCGAGGCTTTTATGGATTGCCTGGTATTGGGTAATAAAAACTGTTTGCTTACTGGTTCAGCCATGTACTTTATTACTTAGAAACTTCGTCAAAAGTGCTGTATATTTTAAAAACCTTATCCAACCTTGTTAGCGCGAAAAGGTTTGTTATGTCTTTACTTAAGCCAACTAAAACAACCTCGTTCTGGAATGATATCAAATGCTTAAAAACAGATACAATTGATCCCAAAAAAGAACTGTCGATATACTCAACAACGCTCATATCAATAGCAATTGATTTATGATATTTATCAAACAACTTTATTACCTCAACTTTAAAAGCATCGCCGTTTTCAAGGCTGGCTTCCTTTATCTCTAAAGTAACAAGCAATACGTCATTCAGTTCTTTATATACCTTAATCATTGTTTCAGTTTTTATATATACTAATTATGCTACGGTCGTCTACCTGTTCATTTAAACTACCGGCAAACAAGCTTTCTGCTATATATGTAAAGTTATTCTCTTTTTCTAAAAAAGGTTTTAAAGTTTTCGAAAATTGATTGTAATCGCTCTTTTTGCCCGTTTTATCAACAAAGTCTATCATACCATCTGTAAATACAAATAACCTGTCGCCCGGTTTTAAATCTATTTCGCGTTCGGTATAATTACCATGTTCAAATAATCCCAACAATAAACCCGATGAGCTTACCGACATTAGCTCGCCTGTTTCGCTGCTATATTGTAATAAGGGTAAATCTCCTGCCCCGGCATAACTTATCTTGTTGGTCTCGCTGTCAATTAATAGTAATGATAAGCTTGATAAGATATCCTTTAAAACCTCGTCAAAACAAATAACATCATTTACCTGCTGCAAGATGCGGGCGGTTGAATATTCCTGGTTAAAAGCTGCAAACCTTACGGCCGACCGTACATAGCTCAGGAAACCGAAAGTAAAGAACCACGCCATCCACTTCTTGCCCATAATGTCGCCCAGTACAATAAAGGTATAACGGTCATTAACCCTTATAAAATCTATAAAGTCGCCGCCGGGGATATCATGATAGGCCTGGTGCCAAAAATCAATGCTAAACTCTTTAATATCCGGTGCCTTAACCGGGATAGATTTAATGTTAAGCGATTTTGCAGCTTTCTTAACCTCGTTTTCTGACAGCTCGCGCTGCTTATCAACCGCAAATAGTATGTTATTTACTTTTGATACAATTACGTTTATAGGTGTATCCTTAATTACATAATCAATAGCCTGCAAGTCAAGCCCTTTTTCAACCAGGTCCTTGTCCGAGAAAAATGTCAGGAATACAAATGGGATATCCTGGAACGCCGGATCATTCATTAAATAACGGCGAAACTCGAAGCCGTTCATTTTTAACATCAAATAGTCTGACAAAATAATGTCGGGCTTGGCACCTTCCTGCAACAATATTATTGCTGCTTCTGCCGATGGTGCTACCGTACATTTAAAACCCGATTTCTTGAATACCTGTTCAATCAACTTTAAAAAAAGCTGGTCATCATCAACAAGCAGTATTTCTTTCGGTTTTTGAATAGCCATTAGGGGTAATTTACCTGGTTAATATGCGCAATTAGGGCATGCATTATTAACTATCAATTTTACTTAATAATCCTGACAAAAAGTAACATTAATATTTTTTTACCCCTATTTCGTCTTTCCGGTGGCTATTTCTGTAATGGCGCGCACCATTTTATCAAGATTAGGTATAGTGGTGTAAACATGCGGTGTTACACGCACGCAATTAACATTATCGGTCACCATGTTAGTGGTATGGATTTTATATTTAGTAAACAGCGCGCTATCCAGTTCGGCTGTAGTCATACCATCTATACTGATACCACAAATGCCGCATGAATATTCGGGCTTAAGCGACGTATGCAGCTTTACTTTTGGGATATGCTGCACCTGCTCTGCCCAATAGTTTTTAAGGTAACGCACACGCTCTTCTTTGCGCTTATTGCCAATGCTGTTTTGAAAATTCACAGCCTCGCCTATTCCCTGTTCAATCGGGAAGCTACGAGTGCCCAGGTTCTCGAACTTGCGGATGTTGGGGCTATTAGGATTATCATCGCTTAACAACGGCCATATCTTTTCTATCTTATCCTTCTTAACCCACATCATACCACTACCTACCGGTGCAGACAGGAACTTATGCAGACTGGTGCCCCAGTAATCGCAATGCAAATCGGGTATCTTATAATCTAACAAACCAAAGCTATGCGCGCCATCGCATATCACTTCTATACCGTGGGCGTGCGCCATATCAGCAATTTTGCGTACCGGCATAATCTGGCCCACCCAGTTTACGATATGCGTAACGTGGATCAGTTTTGTTTTTGGGGTGATGGCATCGGCGTAAGCTTTCACTATCTCGTCGTCACTTTCTATCGGGAACTTAAAGTTGAGTTGTTTATACACGATACCATCGCGCATGGCACGTTGCTTATAGGCGGCCATCATGTGCGGATAATCTTGCTTTGCGCCAATCACCTCATCGCCTTTTTGAAGTGGTATGCCTAATATGATATTGTTAAGGGCTTCGGTAGCGTTACGGTTTATGGCCAATTCTTCGGGATCACAACCGGCAAGCAACGCCAGTTTTTCGCGTAGCGGCTCGCGGCCTTGGTCGAGGATGCGCCACATGTAGTATGACGGACCCTGGTTTGACAGCTGATTATATCGCTCTACAGCCTGCTGCACTATCAACGGCGACGGCGACACACCTCCATTGTTCAATATTATAATATCGCCATTGGCTGTGTAAGAGCGCTGAATAACCGACCAATAATCTTCGTCCTGCGCTGCCTGCACCGGGTTAAGATGCGCTACCTTTTTTGCAGCATTATTAAAATCTTCAGCATGTGCCTGGTTAAATAAGCTGTTTGCGCTAAAAGCCCCGGTTAATACGGCGGCTTGTTTGATGAAATTGCGTCGGTTGGCTGTCATACTTACTAAGCTAAGTATTTAGATTCTAAATTCATAGCGACGCAAACCGGTTTAAATTACTCTATACAATTATCCTTACGGCGCGTGTCAACCACATAAATTATCTTCCACCCGGTGGCAGTTTTCATCAGCTGGAAAACATCAACACCACAATGGCTAAACTTATCATCCAAATAAAACTT
>JACMRC010000462.1 GCA_014376655.1 Mucilaginibacter sp.
TGGGTAAATGATGGGGCTCGAACCCACGACCCTCGGTACCACAAACCGATGCTCTAACCAACTGAGCTACATCTACCGTTTTGGAGAGTGCAAATGTAAAAATCTTCGGCCTAAATGCAAAGCCTTTTTTAATATTACATTAGCCTTACCTGTTTAAGCCCTGTGTATGAGTAAATTTGTATCACTATGACAGAGCAATTGGTAGAGTTAAATGTAACGGGGATGCACTGTAATAACTGTGCCCTATCCATACATAAATTATTGGAAAAGAAAGGCTTAAACAACATACTGGTTGACTTTGCCGGTGAAGAAGTAAAGTTTAGTAACGACACATCGGTACAACTGCCCGAGATCATTAAAGGCATTGAGCAATTAGGCTTTAAAGTAGTTGAAGATGGCACCTTGCACGAGCCAAAGTTTTACGAGAAGGTAGAAAACAAGTTTATTTTCTGCGCGATATTCACCGCACCGCTGCTTTTACACATGATTTTTCCATGGCACGTATTACACATGCCCCTGGTGCAATTACTGTTATGCCTGCCCGTTTTTATTGTAGGGTGCCTGCATTTTGGTAAAAGTGCTTACCATTCAGTTAAAGGCGGCGTGCCTAATATGGATGTGCTGATCTTTATTGGCTCTACCTCGGCATTTGTTTACAGTTTGGTTGGCACCATCCAAAACATGGGCGAACAATACCAATTTTACGAGACCTGCGCCACTATTATAACACTGGTGTTGCTGGGTAACGTTTTCGAGAAACGTTCGGTAAATCAAACCACATCAGCTGTAAAGGACCTGGTTAAATTTCAACAGGTAAATGCTAACCGCATTGTTGACGGCACTATTGAAGTTATGAACGCGCGTGATGTACGTGCAGGTGATACCCTGATTGTGAACAATGGCGATAAAATCCCCGTGGATGGTGATATTTTAGAAGGCAACGCATCGGTTGACGAAGCCATGCTAACCGGCGAAAGCTTACCTGTTGATAAAGAGAAACACAGTAAAGTTATAGGCGGCACTATTGTAGTAAACGGCAATTTTAGGATGATTGCTACTAAGGTAGGATCAAACACCATGCTGTCGCAAATTATAGAGTTAATGAAAAAAGCGCAGGCCGCCAAGCCGTCTGTACAAAAACTGGGCGATAAAGTGGCATCGATATTTGTGCCTGCGGTTATATTAATTGCCGTAATCACTTTTGTAGCTACTTATTTTTTAACCGACAAAGGCCTGCAGATATCATTAATGAACGCCATTGCGGTACTGGTAATATCATGCCCTTGCGCTATGGGCTTAGCTACCCCTACCGCTGTTATGGTTGGCCTGGGACGCGCGGCAAAGAACGGTATATTGATAAAAGGCGGCGATACCATTGAAGCCGTAGCCAATACCAAATACGTGGTGTTTGATAAGACCGGGACACTAACCACCGGCAAATTCAGCATTAACGATATTAAGGTTGAGGCTGGTGTTGATTTGGAGCAGATCCGTGGAATCATAGTTGCTATCGAGGAACGCTCGAACCACCCTATCGCTAAATCGTTAGTAGATGGTTTGAAAGATCTGTCTAAAACCAAACTGATATTACGCAGCGTTACCGAGGAAAAAGGCCTGGGCATGCGTGCCGAAGATGTTGAAGGCAACCATTATTTCCTGGGCACCGGTAAAACAGCTAACGAAA
>JACMRC010000463.1 GCA_014376655.1 Mucilaginibacter sp.
AGTTTACGCTTACGCGATATATCACCACCATAACATTTGGCGGTAACGTCTTTACGCATAGCTTTAACCGTTTCGCGGGCAATGATCTTGGCACCTATAGATGCCTGGATAATAATCTCGAACTGCTGGCGTGGTAAAAGCTCTTTCAGCTTTTCGCAGATCTTCTTACCAAAATCGTACGAGTTACCACGGAAGATCAATGATGATAAAGCATCAACCGGCTCAGAGTTTAGTTTAATATCCAACCGTACCAAATCACTTTGGCGGTAACCTACCTGGTGGTAATCAAACGACGCGTAGCCTTTTGATATGGTTTTTAGCTTGTCATAAAAATCAAATACGATCTCGCCCATCGGCATCTCAAAAACCAGCTCTACACGGTCAGACGTTAAGTATGATTGATTTTTAACAAACCCACGTTTCTGGATACAAAGCGACATCACCGGCCCAACAAAGTCAGACTTGGTAATGATGGTAGCTTTAATATATGGCTCTTCTACACGGTCAATTTTACTCGGGTCGGGCAGGTCAGATGGGTTGTTTACAGTGATTTCTTCGCCTTTGGTAGAGTAGGCCAGGTATGATACGTTGGGTACGGTAGTAATAACCGTCATGTTAAATTCACGCTCCAAACGCTCCTGGATAATTTCCATGTGCAACATGCCCAGGAAACCGCAACGGAAACCAAAGCCCAAGGCGGCAGATGATTCAGGCTCGAAAACTAACGACGCGTCATTTAATTGCAGCTTAGCCATTGATTCGCGCAGTTCCTCAAAATCATCAGTATCAACGGGATAGATCCCCGCGAAAACCATTGGTTTTACCTCTTCAAAGCCCTGTATACCACCTTCGCAAGGGCGTGCAATAGTAGTAATGGTATCGCCAACTTTAACCTCGCGCGATTCCTTGATACCAGATATAATATAACCTACGTCGCCGGTTTTAATAACGTCCTTAGGTAATTGTTTCAACTTAAGTGTGCCAACCTCCTCAGCAATATACTGCTTTTCGGTAGCGAAGAATTTTACACGGTCGCCTTTACGGATCTCGCCGTTAACCACCTTAAAGTAAGCTACAATACCGCGAAACGAGTTATAAACCGAATCGAATATCAACGCCTGTAAGGGAGCGTCCGGGTCGCCAACAGGGGCGGGGACACGTTCAATAATGGCACGTAAAATATCATACACACCTAAACCGGTTTTGCCGGATGCTGCTAAGATATCTTCGCGTTTGCAACCTATCAACTCAACTATCTGGTCTTTTACTTCCTCGGGCATAGCGCCGGGCAGGTCCATTTTGTTCAGTACCGGGATGATCTCCAAGTCATTCTCTAAAGCTAAATAAAGGTTTGATATGGTTTGCGCCTGTATGCCCTGTGCCGCGTCAACAATCAACAATGCGCCCTCGCAGGCGGCGATAGACCGCGATACCTCGTACGAGAAATCCACATGGCCGGGGGTATCAATCAAGTTCAGAACATATTTCTGCCCGTCAAGCTCATAATCCATCTGTATGGCATGGCTTTTTATGGTGATACCGCGCTCGCGCTCCAAATCCATATCGTCCAATAACTGGGCCTGGCTTTCGCGTTGGGTGATAGTGCCGGTATATTCTAATAACCTATCGGCAAGGGTACTTTTACCGTGGTCAATATGTGCTATTATACAAAAATTACGTATGTGCTTCATTCAGCCGCAAAAATAGGTTTTTTGGCCGATAAATTGGCATATTTGTTGGGAATTAGCTACCTTGTTTAAATCACTATAAAACCTATGAAGAGAATATTATTAACAACACTGCTACTTCTTCCATTTTTAACCAAAGCACAAGGTCTTTTTGGCGGCACGACAGTTACCGAGTACAAAGCATCAAACGGCGTAACATACCATGTAGGCGATACTGTGCGTTTAGGGCACGGCACAAAACAGGATGGCACATTCATGTATTTTGAAGATCATGGATTAATACCTAATCCGCGCAGTACCCGTAACCTGCCTAAAGATTTCGCTAATGTGGGTGCGGTTGTTAAAAGCATAAAAAAGACTAAAATAAACGGGATTGACAAGTACATGTTCAGTGTAAACCCGGGCGGCCCAATGCGCTATACCGTTTTTATTGACGATGCCATTGAAGCCTGCGAAATTAAACCCTGCAAATCAACTGATAGCGCTACCCCCGCGACCGCAGGCTCGGTTGCTGATGAGATCAAAAAACTAAAAGGATTGCTCGACTCGGGCGCTATAACTAAGGCAGAGTATGATGCGCAGAAAAAGAAGTTGTTGAATCAATAATATACCAAACTTACGAATATAATAACTTTTATAAGTTTCTTATATTCAATCACTTATTGTGTTTTATATAAAGCTTTATAAGCGATCCGGAATGATTCGCTCAAAAAGTTAAAATTCAATATATCAAATAGTTAGATTAAAAGGTGATCCAAGTGATCCACTTTTAATGTGGATCACTTCCAAAACAAAAAGCCCTTTCAATATCTATTGAAAGGGCTTTTGCATATGATATAGAATTGTTATTAGAACAGCATCTCGCCCGGAGGCGTAACACCTTTTAAACGCAGGTAAACAGTAGTTTGGCCGCGGTGGTGTGTTTGGTGCTCAAACCCTTTTGCCAATATCAGACCTTTGGTTGCTTTCATACCTTCGGCAGATGCCATCTCCGACATCTCGGCATCTGTCATGCCTTGTATGGTCGCGATAGCAAAATCGTAGCTATCCAGTACTGCTTTTGTAGTGGCTTCTTTAGTTTGCGCTACCGTTTTTTCTAACGATACTTTACCAATTGGGCTTGGCTTGCCGCTTGCCGAAGTGATAAAGTAATAAGTAGCGTCGGCTAAGTGCAGAAACTGCTGCGCAAACGTACGTACTTCAGGCGTTGCTTTAAAGGTGTAGCTATCAGCAGGCATAGCATCTAAATAGGCTTTGGTATAAGCTTTGGCGCGTTTCCATTCGGCTACAGATTGCTCACGGGTTATCTGCGCGAATGCAGATGTACAAGCGATGGCAAACAGGGCAATTAATAAGGTTAATTTTTTCATGTTGTGGGGTTTGATTGGTTAGTGTATCAGTTTATTAAAACGAAGATGCGGAATATTTCTGTCTTTTAACAGCATATACTCCGCATCCGGGATTTTGCAAGGTTATAATTACTCGCCGCGCTTCAATCCGTACTTTTCTATCTTACTATACAGGTGGCTACGCTGTATATCAATATCATCAGCCGTTTTTGATACATTCCAGTTGTTTTTTTCAAGTTTGAACTTAATGTACTCGCGCTCGGCAAAGTCTTTATAATCCTGGAAGTTCTTAAACTGGTTAAAGTCGGTTTGCGGCGCGGCAGGTTCGGCCGATGCTGCAACAGGGGCCGACGGATTAGCAAATGCCTTAACATCATCCTCGGTAATGGTTTTATCACTCAGGATGATCAGGCGCTCAACCATGTTGCGTAACTCGCGGATGTTACCCGTCCATGGCAAGGCTTTAAGGGCCTCCATAGCGCCGTCAGACACCTTTTTAACCGGCATACCATAATCTGTGCAGATCTCTTCTAAAAAGCTTTGGGTAAGCAGCGCGATATCGTCACGGCGCTCGGTTAACGGCGGTACATGTATTAATATAACACTTAAGCGGTGGTAAAGGTCCATACGGAAATTACCGGCCTCAATCTCTTTCAGCAGGTCCTTATTAGTTGCCGCTACTACGCGCACATCCACATCAATTTCCTTTTCACCGCCTACGCGGGTTATCTTGCTTTCTTGCAGGGCACGTAATACTTTCGCCTGGGCGGATAAGCTCATATCGCCAATCTCATCCATAAATAAAGTACCGCCCGATGCTGATTCAAACTTACCTATCCGCTGTTTAATAGCCGAGGTAAATGAACCCTTCTCATGCCCAAACAACTCGCTCTCTATCAACTCCGACGGTATCGCCGCGCAGTTAACTTCAATTAAAGGAGCATTAGATCGGTTTGATTTTTCGTGCAGCCAGCGGGCCACAAGCTCTTTACCTGAACCATTGGCTCCGGTGATTAATACCCTGGCATCGGTAGGGGCAACGCGCTCTATGGTTTCTTTGATCTTGGCAATAGGGGTCGAGTCGCCTAAAATTGGGCGAACTTTGGATACCTTTCTTTTTAATACCTTGGTTTCAACCACCAGGCTGCCACGGTCTAACGCGTTGCGCACGGTAATTAACAGGCGGTTAAGGTCAGGTGGTTTTGAGATGAAGTCGAAAGCGCCTTTTTTGCTGGCCTCGACTGCGGTTTCAACCGTGCCGTGGCCCGATATCATGATGAAAGGCAGGTCGGGTTTAATAGCAAGTCCCTCGCTTAGCACCTCCATACCATCCATGCGGCTCATTTTAATGTCGCATAGTACCAGGTCGTAATCGTTTTTGGCTATTAGCTCAAGGCCGTCTATGCCATTGTCAACGTCTTCAACTTCGTAATCTTCGTATTCAAGTATCTCGCGCAACGTGCTGCGGATAGCGCGTTCATCGTCAATTATTAAAATTTTAGCCATTTGTTTGTCAAGGATAGATTTATGTTGTAATAACGTTTACTAATATAGGTATTGTATAGGAAACTAAACACTTTTAACGGCGAGTTGTTTTGAGGAGATGTAATTTTTTATTTTTTGTCAACAGCGGTCTGTAAAAAACACGTTGTAATTTAAACATTAAGCTAATAACATTGTAACTTACCCAACATTAACCCTATAATCAGTTGTATGATAACAAAATTTTATAAACCTTTGGCATTAGGTGCCATGCTTTTAGGAATAACCACGGCCGGCATGGGCCAAACCGGAGAACCGGTAGAGAAAAATAAAGCCAACAGCGACTACAAATCGGCCTTTGCCGGCCAAACCCGTATCGGCAGCGTTAAAACACAAACGCTTTATAAAGACGAAGTTATTGCTACCGACCTTATGCTTCCGTGGGGCATGCATGTTTTACCTGATGGTCGTTTACTGGTAAGCGGTAAATCAGGCACCATGCAGATCTTTACTACTGCCGGTAAACTCGACAAGACGATCACGGGTTTCCCGGCGGTGGTTTTCCAGGGGCAGGGTGGTTTGCTGGATGTGAACATTGACCCTGACTTTTCCAAAAATCGTATGGTGTACTGGACCTTTTCAGAACCGACGGAAGAGGGTACCTCAACACTGGCCGTAGCTAAAGGTAAACTATCTGCTGATGATACTAAGCTTGAAGATGTAAAAGTAATTTGGGAGGCAATACCCCACTATAAAAAAAGCGGCGGCCAGTTTGGCTCACGCATTGTGTTTGACAGGCAGGGTAACCTGTTTATCAGCAGCGGCGACCGCCAGGCTGGTGATATTCGCGTTAAAGCGCAGGACCTGAGCGCAACTACCGGAAAGATCATCCATATTACTAAAGAAGGTAAACCTGTTGCCGATAACCCGTTTATTGGCAAGCCTGATGCTAAGCCCGAGATCTATGCCCTTGGTTTCCGTAACCCCGATGGCTTTGCCATCAACCCCGTTACCGGCGATTTGTGGGAAGCAGAATTTGGCCCGCGCGGCGGCGACGAGATCAACCTGATAAAACCGGGCAATAACTACGGCTGGCCATTTGTTACTTACGGTATCGAATACAGCGGTGCGAAGGTTTACGATGGCATACAGCAAAAAGAAGGCACTACACAACCTGTTTACTATTGGGACCCGGTAGTATCGCCAGGCTGCATGATGTTTTATACTGGCAACATAGCCGAGTGGAAAAACAATCTGTTTGTTGGCGCGTTAAGCGGCTCGCACATCATCCGCCTGGTTATCCAAAATAATAAAGTAGTAGGCGAGGAGCGTTTGTTAGAGAACAGGCACGAACGCTGGCGCTGTATAGCCACCGGTAAAGACGGGGCCATTTATGCTGGTACTGATAGTGGTAAGTTGTATAAGATTTCTAAGTAATAAACGTCAGTGCTGATATTTTAGGCGCCCCGGATATCCGGGGCGCTTTTTAGTTTTCAACAACTACACTTCGTCCAAGCGTTTTAAACCTATCTCCATTTGCCTGTACTACGGTAATGGTTATATGGCCGGTTTTGCTGGTGTTGATATCTGTTATAGTACCCGATTTGCCTTTATGGGTACCTGCTACAACTTTGCAGGCAGCGATATCTTTTAAGTTTTCTATTTGTTCAGGTTGCATTATTGGTGATTAAATTGAATAACAGTAAAAACATCAATAATAGTTTAATTATATGCCCTGCCATATCTTTAAAAACCAATATATAAAACTGTTATTTAATATAAACTCAATATTTTAACAATGATATTTTTTCATATACAATATAAAGTATATCTTTCGGGTGTATAATATCGACTTAGTCAACCATACCCTAATTAATATCATAATTATATAAAAATTTTTCCTCCCCCGGGCAAAATCCGAAATAGCCAATAAACCAATAGTAAAACCACATAACTAATTACATCGTGAAAAGAAAACACAACAATTTGTATTTGCACCTTCGTAGGGGCGGGCGATTAGCTATCGTAATGTTAAGCTTTAGCCTTATGTTTAACAGCTGTAAAAAAGATCAGCCTGCTACTACTGAAACACCCGTAACGCCTACGCCAGTAACACCTGTCACCCCGCCGGTTGTAGATCCAACTCCGCCGGTAGTTATACCTGCCACAGTACCCACCAAACAGCAGGCATTACAAGCGATAATCAATTACAATACTCATTTTTATAATGAATACGGAACTTATGGAACGTCGTTAAAGGCTTATTACTGGAAAGACGATAACCATTCGGGCAGGATGGATTTCTGGACACAACAGGAAGCTATTGAAACATTGATTGATGCGTACGACATTAACCCTTCTGATGACTTCAAAAATAAAATTACCTACCTGTGTAACGGCGTAAGGGATAAGTATGGCCTGCTATGGACCAGCAATATTTATAATGACGACATTGTTTGGGGAGCGTTGATGTGTGTACGAGCATACAAGATAACCAATGACGGCGGTATGCTGGATATGGCTAAAAATAATTTTAACATGATGTGGAACCGCGCCTGGGATACTTCTGTAAATGACGGCGGCCTGTTTTGGACAACTGATAATAAAACAAAAAATACCTGTGTAAACGCGCCGGCAGCTATTTGTGCCATGTTATTATACCAGGCTACGGGCGATGTAACCTATCGGGATAAAGCCAAGTTGATCATGGATTGGATGGTAGCCAAACTATACACATCATCCGGCGAAGTTAAGGGTGCTATTAATAATGCTGGTAGTATTACTGAGGGGTCTCTGTCATACACACAAGGTACTTTTATTGGCGCGTGTGATTTACTGCGGACCGAGTATCCTGCGGTTAATTACCTGGCCATGGGTACCAAAGCAATGGATTACGCTAAGAGCAGTATGTGTAACTCATCAGGTGGTATATTAAAAGACGAGAATGGTAATAGCGATACCCAGGGAATGAAAAGTGTTTTTGCCCGCTGGGCTTGCCGCTTTACTAAAAATACCGGGCAGGTAAGCAGGTATGGAGCGTGGTTAGATGCTAACGCGTTACAAGTATGGTCTATCCGCAATTTGCAGGGATTAATGTGGAACCTTTGGGGTTCTCAAACCCCTGAAACTACCCGCAACGCTTTTGAAACTACCGGCGCTATTGCTATGATAAATGGCGTTTATATTTATAGATAAGTTAAAAAAATATTCACTAATAAAAAACACCCGGCCAAAATAGGTCGAGTGTTTTTTTATGCTTTTATTTCCTAAACATTCTCATCCTTATATTGTTACAACTATAACCTAAACCAAGTATTCTGCGTATAACGCCCCAACCTTATCAATTATAACCTATTTAATATCATGTTATTTATTGCAGTGCCGACCCATTCCGGCTTAAACCGAACGAGCAAGTAAACCAAAATAGCCATTTAACTATTAAATTATGAAAAGAAAAAACAACATCATTTGGGATTCGCGCCTTTACCCGGGCAAGCTGTTAATTATTATGGCATTGGGTGTTAGCAGCATGTTTGCAGGTTGTAAAAAAGACCAACAGGCAGTTATTAAAAACAGTAATACGCAACTTACGGTACCAACCGAGGGAGCAAACTTGTCGTTTGCTACGTTCCCCGCCAGAAATGAAGCATTATTAGCCATGCAGGTTTACAATAATCATTTTTACAATCAGTACGGCACGTACGGTTCATCATTCAAGGCTTATTATTGGAAAGATGATACTCACGCGGGCCGAATGGATTTCTGGACACAACAAGAGGCTATTGAAACGCTGATTGATGCCTATGACATTAACCCAAGTACTGATTTTAAAGATAAGATTTCCTACCTATATAATGGGGTACGGGATGGTTATGGAACGCTATGGACCAGTAATACATTTAACGATGACGTTGTTTGGGGAGCCTTGATGTGCGTACGTGCATTTAAGATAACCAATGACGGCGGTATGCTTACCATGGCCAAAAATAATTTTGATATGATGTGGAACCGCGCCTGGAATACTTCTGTAAATGGCGGCGGCCTGTTTTGGACAACAGCCAACAATACAAAAAACACCTGCGTAAACGCCCCTGCGGCTATTTGCGCCCTGCTGCTTTACCAAGCCACCGGCGATGTGGCTTACAGGGACAAAGCCAAACTGATAATGGACTGGATGGTGAGTAAACTTTACATAGCCTCAACCGGCGAAGTTAAGGGGGCCATCAATAACTCAGGGGTGATTACCGAGGGGCCTCTGTCGTATACTCAAGGTACTTTTATAGGCGCTTGCGATTTGCTGAGGGCACCATATCCATCAGGTGGTTATTTGGTAATCGGTTCAAAAGCTATGGATTATGCACGTAGTAGTATGTGTATAACATCCGGCGGGGTACTGAAAGATGAAAACGGTAATGCTGATACCCAGGGTATGAAAGGTATTTTTGCCCGTTGGGCCTGCCGGTTTGCTAAAAATACCGGCACAGTTAGCAATTACGGTGGGTGGTTAGATAATAACGCGACGCAAGCTTGGTCAATCCGTAATTCGCAAGGATTGATGTGGAATATATGGGGTACCCGCACACCCGAAACTACCCGCAACGCTTTTGAAACTACCGGCGGCGTTGCCATGATGAATGGTGTTTATCAATACCATTAATAAATATAAACCTTGCTCGTAAACAAAAACACCCCCGACGAATCGGGGGTGTTTTTTTAATCAGCTGCAAATCTGTAAGCCGGGTTCTGTATCATCGAACGATGACTTCTATCATTAATCTGGTCCTGCCATTGCTGACAGGCTTAAACAACCTACCCATCTTGACGGCCCCGGTTGCCCGGGACAGGGGACGAGCCGCCCCGCTTTCAAGACCTATTTGGTTTTTCAACCCCTGAGGTTTACCGCAATCCCGGTCGCCCGGGAAAGCCGTGAGCTCTTACCTCACGTTTTCACCCTTACCCTGTAAACAAGGCGGTATATTTTCTGTGGCACTTGCTGTCGCCGGCTGCCGGCGCCTTCCCGTTAGGAAGCAGGATGCTCTATGTTGCCCGGACTTTCCTCCGCTCCGCCCGTAGGTTGGAGCAGCGATAGAACGTTTTGCAGCTGTAAAGGTAGGTTTTTTTACCCAATATGTTATTGCGAGCGTAGCGTGGTTGATAGTTATTGGGACGAACAATATCCGCATTGCATCCTTGCGATTATCACGCTCGTTCATTACAGCAATTACAAAACGGGATTATTTACACTTAGCCAGATCATTACTAACCTGTTGCGCGGTAACAACGCCCATATTATTACCAAATGAGTTGGTTATATAAGTCAGTACCTCGGCAATTTCAATTGGGGCGAGGTCGGTTAACGGCATTTCGCCTTCAAAGGGTTTATTGTTGATGATGAGCAGCCTGCCTTTTATGCCGTATTTAATAAAGCAAGCTAATGCCGCCTTATTAGTTTTAAGAAACGCGGTATCGGTAAGCGGTGGCATTAAGGCCAAAAGCCCCTGGCCGTCTTTGCCGTGACAGTTTTGACACTTGGTTTGATATACAATACTGCCCGTGGTATAATAGCGCTTAAAGGTTATTTCATCTTCGCTCTGGCACGAAAAAATCAGGAGCGCTAATAGTAAACCAATTCCGCTTATTACTTTGAATTTCATTTGGCGACTATTTGGTCAGTTTCTGATTTTAGCTTTTTGATATCGGTTATTAGGTTGGCGACTTGCTCTGGTACAGTGCCATCATAAAATCCGCGGATGTGCTTTTGCTTATCTATCAAAATAAAGAAACCATCGTGGATAAACTGTTGCTGGGCATCCTCTTTGGGTTTGCCCACCAGGTAGCTTTCTGATAG
>JACMRC010000464.1 GCA_014376655.1 Mucilaginibacter sp.
TCTTTAAAACCCGGCAACTATATTTTGCATGTTGGATCAATGTTTAAACGAAAAAATATCCCTTCGTTAATTTATGCCTTTAGTCAAATTAAAAAAAACGGGCATCCTGAGTTAAAATTAGTCCTTGCCGGCCCTACCCCTTCAACTAACATTGATAGTGATTATAACTTAATTATTGATGCCATTGCAGAAACTAACTTACAAAGTGAAATAATACTAACCGGGTATTTGACTGATGCTGCATTGAACCAGCTTTACAAGAACGCTTTAATATATGTTTTTCCATCTGTAAATGAAGGGTTTGGCATACCCGTTTTAGAAGCATTTAGCCATAACCTGCCCGTATTGGTTGCCAACAACACTTGTTTGCCAGAAATTGGCGGCGATGCCGTATTGCAATTTGATCCTTATGATGTAAACGATATCAGCACAAAAATAAAGATGGTGCTAAATGATGACGGATTAAGAAAAGATTTAATTATAAAAGGAACTCAACGGCTTAAACTATTTAGCTGGCATAGTACCGCCCTACAATTAATTGAAATATTTAAAAAAGCAGTTTAGCTGTTTAAAAATACTTCTACATGTTCATCAGCTACATTTTCCCAGTTAAAAACGCTTAGCGCACGTTCCTGCGCCCTCTTAGCTAGGGTCAGCATTTTGGGGTAATTGGCTTCACAAAAGTTTATCTCTTCTGTCAGCGAAGTAATATTGCCTTTTTTAAACATACGGGCAGTATCCAGTATGGCATATTGGTTCTCTTTAATATCACTAACTATTATAGGCACGTTCAGCCCCATTACTGTTAATACAACAGGCGATAAGCCCTCAACATCTGACGGCTGAATATAACAATACGCGTTGCTCATTAAGGTATTTGTATCCGCTCCATATACATAACCCGGAAAAATTATCTGATCATTAACCATACCGAGTATGCTATTTTCGTATGGCGACGGATTAGGTGAGCCGCCAATTAATACCAACTTTTTATCTGAGTTTGAATTTTTAAATGCCGGGATCAAATAATGCAGCCCCTTATCAGGAATAAACCTTCCAACAAATAAGTAGTAGCCGCCTTTTTTAAGACCAAGCTTTGTTAAAATATCCGTGTTACCATCTCCTGCCTCAACCTCGCTGCCAAAAGGGATAAACTTATAGGTTTTGTTAAACTTCTCTTCAAATAACTTTCTGGCAATAACATTATCAAATATTACTTCGTTAGGTAGATGCGCGGTAATAAAACTCGATAATTTTAAATATAATTTACCATACCATGGCCATTTATCTCTTTTCCAATCTACCCCATCCTGGCTAATAAAAACCTTTTTTCCAAATAAGCGCAATGGCAAGGCCCAAATACTATTGCCGCCATTTTGTATGTGTACAATATCTGCGGTATTATTAGCTATAATATCAAAGGTGCATTTAAAGGAGTGCAGCAAAGTGTCAAACCCTTTTTTTGAGGTGGTTTTAAAAGTTTTGATCTTTACCCCTTTATAGTCGTCAACATCAACAAATACATCCGGGTACCTGCGATTATAAGCTATAACGCTATGTCCGCGGTTAACAAGCCTGGGGAATAGTTCAAGGGCAAATTTATCTGCACCGGCAGCGCCTTTTGCCAAAGGAATTGACCGGAAGCCAAAAGCAGCGATACGCATTATCGAAAGTAAATATTTATAAAGTTATATGCTCTTTTACGGGACAAATATTTTTCTCTTTCAAATAATCTAAATAATAGTCATCAATATATTCTTTCAGCGCAATTTTCCAATCACGCATAATATTCATGTTTCTTAACTCAAGTTTTTTATTGATCAGCCTTTCAGAAGGTGGCCTTGGAGCGAAATAAGTATCTTTAAAATAACTTGATGAAACTTCATTAACTGTAACCTCATTGTCAAGGCCAAGAATTCGTACTAGTTCTTCGGCAACTTCATACCTGCTGGTTTCGCCGTTGCACACCATGTTGTAAAGGCCCCAGTACTCGCGCTCAAGCAGTAATTTCACATTTTTAGCAAAATCAACAGTAAATGTTGGCGTGCCATCTTTATCGTTTACAATGTTCAGATCGCGCTGACCGTTAGCCAATTGTTTAATTATTTTATTGATAAATTTTTTGTCTTTATCAGGTCCCCCACCCATCATCCATCCGGCACGGCAAATTATATAACGGGTTGCGTTTTCACGCACATAGCGCTCGCCCATGTATTTTGAGCGTGCGTAATGACCAAGCGGGTTAGGTTCGTCCCAATCGTCATAAAAATCTTTAGTGCCATCAAATATGCCGGCAGTACTAATATAAAGTACAGGTATATTTAATTTATTAGCTATAAATACTGCGTTTTCTACAGAGGTAGTATTGGTAAGGTAAGTATCGTCTAAGTTAAGCTCGCAATATTCTAAATCGGTGTATGCGCCTAAATGAAAAAGGTAATCAGGTTTAAAAGCCTCAACATCTCTTTTATATGCCTCAAAGTTTCTAAAGTCTAAAAAACTCAGCCATTTTTCATTTACATCCTTATCAGAGCATTTAACTTCGTAATCATCTTTAAATATGCGATAAAAAGCTTCTCCAAGCATTCCTCCCGCACCAGCAATGTAAATTTTTTTCTTCATATAAATGTTAAAACCATAATGGCAACATCTGGCAGATGTTTAAGTTGCGATAAGGGAACTTTACTTCACTTTTCAAAATTAACCTTTTTTGGGCCATTAGCAGAATATTTTTAAAAAAACTAATTTGTGAAATAAATACACAGATAATTATAATTAAAATAATTTGATCATTTATCTATCAAATTGATCAACAAACATCTCATAAAATTTAAAAATCGATAATTTTTTATGTTTCTTTATCTTAATTAATGTTATCTATAATATAATACAAACTGTTTTGATTTTTGTTTGAGATTAATAAACTCAAAGCAACTTCAGGAATAAAGCCTATTCTAAACATTTGCATTTGTTGTGTAATAATGCTGTGTATGACCGTAAATATTAACCATAGGTTATAATATAACTGTCTTGCGGTCTCTCAAAATTTGAAAAAAGAAAACAAATGATAACAATTTGACTTCTTAGCTATTAATATCTAACTTCGGCCTTTTT
The DNA here is from genome assembly GCA_014376655.1 of Mucilaginibacter sp. Lineage (GTDB taxonomy): Bacteria > Bacteroidota > Bacteroidia > Sphingobacteriales > Sphingobacteriaceae > Mucilaginibacter. Next base: position 3,115 of record JACMRC010000464.1, read on the forward strand.
CCTATTTTAACTTTAGGGAACGCTGTAAGTTTTAACAAATAAAAATGAAAGTAGCATTTGTTGTAAGGCCTAACTTATATGAAATAGCCGGAGGTGATACAGTACAAATTGATCAAACAGCAAAGCAACTAATTGCATTAGGTGTTGAGGTTGATATCCTAACATCCAATGATGTTGTACCTTATGAAAGGTACGACCTACTTAACTTCTTTCATATCACGCGCCCATCAGCAATACTTTATCATAGTAAAGCTGCTAAAATACCTTTCGTAATATCAACAATACATTGCCTTTACGGCAATTATTATAAATACAATGAAAAAGGAATAGCTTCTGTTTTTGCAAATTTTTCTGAAGATACTAAAGACTATTTAAGAACCCTGTCTCGCTGGCTGCTTCGTAAAGAGCCTTTACCTATTGGAAAGTACCTGTTTAAAGGGCAACGCAAAAGCATTATTGAAGCATTAGAGACTGCAAACATTATCCTACCAAATTCGCTGTCAGAGTTAAACCGCTTAAAAGAGCTTTATACATCAAATGTTAAAGACCTGGTGGTTACTAATGGCATTAATCCTGAAAAGTTCCCTTTTGATGTAACAATAAAAAAGGATGATGATTTGGTGATTTGTGTAGGACGGATCGAAAAAAGGAAAAATCAGCTTAATTTAATTAAAGCTTTAAATAACAGCCGATATAAGCTTGTACTAATTGGGGCAGCATCACCTAACCAAATTAAGTATTACCAGCAATGCCGTGAAGCGGCAGGGCCTAACGTAACCTTTTTAGACAGGATACCGCATGATGAACTATTAAAATATTACCAGTTAGCTAAAGTACATGTGCTGGCCAGTTGGTTTGAAACTACCGGATTAAGTTCATTAGAAGCGGCTATAATGAGGTGTAACATAGTAATAACTGACAAAGGCGATACAAGGGATTACTTTGGCGATGATGCCTTTTATTGCGACCCGGCAAATACGGATAGTATTAAGGCTGCTGTTGAACAGGCTAGTGAAGCGATGTTTAATGAGGCGCTTTTAACAAGAATACTTACTTTACATACTTGGAGAAAAGCTGCAGAGCAAACGCTTGAGGCATACCAAATAGCTATAAATAATAACATATTGCGGCCAACTCAAATTGTGTAGTATGATTTGGCTAAGCCATACCTACTATAGCTTTATGACCATATAATATTTTATATTTGCACAACTTAGGATCAACATCAACTATACATGCGTATTAAATACTTTTTTTATATACTGTTTTTCACATTAGCAATTGTTGTCCAACAGGGTATGGCTCAAGGCTTATCCATGAGCGATTTGAAAAACATGAAAGTGAGCCAGGCAACTGATGAACAAGTAGTACAAGCCTGGAAAAAGCTACAAGATTCTGGATTGTCTGAACAGGATGCTTATAAAATGATGGCTAAAAAGGGTGTACCCCCAGACGAAGTGCAGGCTTTTAAGGATAGAGTAACATTACTTGGTTTAAATAAAAAGGCCTTGCCTAAACCGGGGTTATCCACTGAAAAACAAAAAACAGGTTCATCACGAGATATTATTGACCTTGTTATAAAACCCAAACCATTTGGGCACCCACCTGTAAATATAACACAACCAGTATTAGAAGTATATGGCACTGAATTTTTTAAACAAGCCATTACTTTCGAGCCAAATTTTTCAATAGCAACACCAAAAAGTTATGTATTAGGGCCTGGCGATAAAGTTATTATATTAGTAACCGGGCTAAACGAAAAGAACCTGGAGGCAACAGTAAGTCCGGATGGCAACATACAAATTCCACTTGCCGGCATTGTGTATGTAAATGGCTTTACAATTGATCAGGCTACTACCTTGATAAAAAAGAAATTAACTAAAATTTACCCGGGTTTAAATTCAGGGCAAACACAGTTAACAGTAAATTTAGGTAGTACCCGTAGTATAAAAGTAACGGTAAAAGGCGAGGTAAAAACGCCAGGATCATTTACTTTATCTTCATTGGCTACACTGCCTAATGCTTTATATAATTCTGGCGGCCCCAATATAAATGGTTCATTAAGATACATTAAACTGATAAGAAATAATAAGCTTTATAAAACAATAGATTTTTACAACTATTTGCAAAATGGCATTCAGGATGGTAACATCAGGTTGGAAGACCAGGATGTGATACAAATACCGGTTTATAAAAAGAGGGTAAGTATTAGTGGCGAAGTAAAAAACCCGGCTATTTATGAGTTGAAAGACGACGAGCATTTAGACGATCTGATAAAATATGCAAGCGGATTTACCGATACGGCTTATACCGGCATTGCTAAAGTTGACCAGATTGATGAGTTGCAACACGAAGTAAAAGATGTGCCGTCTAATCTTTTCTCAAATTATACGCCACATAATGGTGACAAGGTGCAAATTGGTGCCGTAACCAACCGCTACACCAATAGGGTTGTACTTCAGGGTTCTGTATATCGTCCTGATATTTATGAGCTCACCGCGAGCCTTACATTAAGCCAGTTACTAAAATTAGCGCAGGGATTAAAGCCTGAAGCTTATATGGAACGTGGTTATATTAACAGAACGCTCCCTAATCTGGAAAAGCAAAGCATTCCATTTAAGCCAATTGATATAATAAATGGTATAAATGATATTCCCTTACTGCGCGAAGATAGCGTGATGATCATGGATCGCGAAGCTTTTATCTCCAATCAAAAAGTAACTGTTAGCGGGTATGTAAAGCGTCCGTCTATAATTACTTACCGCAAAGGGTTAAAATTAGCTGATGTTATTGCCATGTCAGGCGGATTTGCCGATGAAGCAGCTGATCATCATATTGAAATAAACAGGGTAATTAAAAACCAATCTGACAGCGTATCTAATCAGCAGGTAAATACATTTATTGTTGATATGGCCAATAATAAAGATGCTAATATAGAACTGGAAGCAATGGATGTTGTCAATGTACCACGTTTAGTCAATTATCGCTCGTTAGGCAATGTAGTTGTTAAAGGCGAGGTTGTATTCCCGGGAGATTATCCTGTACAGAAAAGAAATGAAACAGCGCTTGAATTTTTACAGCGAGCCGGCGGAGTAACGCCTTACGGATCAATGGAAAATGCCCAGGTTTACAGAAACGGTGTACGCGTTAATCTTGACCTGACTGCTAAGACTAACATTGCCGGGGCAAATAAAAACATGATTCTACTGCCAGGCGACAGTGTATATGTACCGCGTGTGATTTCATACGTTGAAGTATCGGGTGCGGTAAATAATCCGCAATATATAAGTTACAATGGGCATAGATTTAAATACTATATTAATGCAGCTGCGGGCACAACAGAAAACGCAAGGCTAAAAGGGGCATATATTCAATATCCAGATGGTTTAAACCAGCCTGTTAGACATTTCTTGTTTTTCAGGCATTATCCTAAAGTTAAGCCGGGCAGCAAAATTATTGTTCCTGAAAAAACGCCGGATAATAAAATAAAAATTGGCTTTGGCGATTTGGGCAGTATTGCCGCCGCTTTAACAGCCTTGGTAAGCATTGTAGCTATTTTACACAAATAAAAATGAGCCAGCAAAATACACAATATCCTTACGAGCCTGAATTTTCTATTAAAAAATTAATAACTGAACGCATTGGTGATATAAAA
>JACMRC010000465.1 GCA_014376655.1 Mucilaginibacter sp.
CCACGGGCCGACGATAAATTATTAAGCAGTGTAGAGGTTTATCCTAACCCTATAACCGACCAGATCAACTTAAAATACATGCTGTCGCGAAACTCAAACGTCACTATAAAAATGGTTGATGTTTTGGGTAATGATGTAATGGTGCTGTTTTCGCAAAGGGTTGAGCCCGGCGAACAAGTACTTACCCGCCCCGTTAATCCTAAATTAAACCGCGGCTTTTACTTTATACGCGTTGTTGCCGGTACCGAATCTATTATCAAACGGATATCTATTTTATAATTATTGAATTATTGATTGAGTGAATTATTGAATAATTATTCATCTTAGCAATATCAGAATCAATAATTCATGCAGAATTATTGAATTATTGATTGAGTGCATTATTGAATTAATTCATCTTAACTTTACCGTTCTATAATTCAATAACTCAATAATTCATACATGAAAATCATCGCTATTGGCCGCAACTATGCAGAGCACGCCAAAGAACTAAATAACCCTGTACCAACTACGCCGGTAATATTTTTGAAGCCTGATACCGCTTTATTAAAAGATAACAAGCCATTTTACCACCCTGATTTTTCTGAAGATATCCATCACGAATTAGAAGTTGTGTTAAAAATCAGCAAGGAGGGCAAGCACATCAGCGAAAAATTTGCGGCGGGTTATTATGATGAGATAGCATTAGGTGTTGATTTTACCGCCCGCGATATCCAATCGCGCCATAAAGAAAAAGGGTTACCATGGGAGCTGGCTAAGGCGTTTGATAACTCTGCCCCCGTCAGCAACTTTGTGCCTAAAACGCAGTTTGCAGATATATACCAGCTTAATTTCCATTTAGATGTAAACGGGCAAACCAGGCAGACAGGCAATACCAGCAACCTATTGTTCTCGTTCGAATATATTATTGCCTTTGTATCTCGTTATTTTACCTTAAAAAAAGGCGACCTGATATTTACCGGTACGCCTGCAGGGGTTGCTAAAGTTGCTGTTGGCGATAGGCTGGAGGGTTATTTGGAGACTGAGAAACTGATTGATTTTTATATAAAATAAGTCCTGTTGAGGCTTTCTTCCCACAAGACATATAACAATTTTATAAGTTAGCGTGTCTGATGTCGAAACAAGTTTGGCATGACGAGGTTATTATATAGCATCTACAATTATTTTAATGAACAAGTTCTTTTCTACCCTACTACTTATAACCTTTTACACATTAAACGTACACGCTCAAACTATACAAAGTAAGCAATACCCAAAAAACTTCTTTCGGTACCCGCTTGACTTGCCACCATCTACCGCCGGTGGTTTTGCCGAATTAAGGCCAGGCCATTTTCATGCAGGGTTAGATTTCAGGACCAACCAGCAAAGCGGCTACCCGGTACATGCCGCTGCTGATGGTTATGTATCGCGTATTCGTGTACAGTTTGGCGGTGGTGGTAATATTGTTTATATCGATCATCCAAACGGTTATACAACAGTTTATATGCATAACCAGAAGTTTAGCCCTCAAATAGCTAAAGTTTTGCACGATTACCAATATGCGCATCAGTTATACGATGTCGATTTTAATTTACCGCCCGATCAAATAGTTGTTTGCAAAGACGATGTGATCGCTATATCGGGCCAGTCGGGTGCAGTGGCAGGGCCGCACGTGCATTTCGAGATCAGGGATACAAAAAGCGAGCAGACCATTAATCCGCAACTGTTTGGTATAACTATTCCGGACGGGATTGCGCCTTCCATAACCGCCATTGGCATTTACCAGTTAGACGGACAACCTTTTAGCGAGCTCACCCCACACCAGTTTTTGCCGGTGGCAGGCGCGGCCGGCAGCTATCATTTAAAAGTGCCAAAAGTTATCCAGCTTAGCGGCAATGTGGGTTTCGGGATCTCGGCTACTGATAGAAATAGTGCATCAGTTAACCCCAACGGTGTTTACGCTATCGAATTAAAAATGGATGGTAAAACAGTTTACACGTTCGCTGCAGAGCGCTTCGCGTTCGATCAAACCCATGCCATTAATGCGTATATTGATTATCCAACGTTTTTAACCGCGCATCGCTTTATCCAAAAATGTTTTGTACCGCCGGGAAGCAATATCTCGCTTTACCCGCAATCTGTAAATCGTGGTGTAATTAATTTTGACGATGATGCCCAGCATGATATTGAATATGTAGTTAAAGATGTAGCCGGTAATACCTCAACCATCAATTTAAAAGTACAATCAAAACATATATTCCCTACCACTGCTATATTGAAATTACCGGAAGCGGCTTTTCACTACAATCAACGCAATGAGTTTAGCACCGATAAAGTAAAAGTTATAATCCCGCAAGGTAATTTATATGACGATGTTGATTTTAAATATGAAGCGCTGCCTAAAAAGCCTAACGCTTACTCTATCACCCATCGTATCCACAACCGGCTTACGCCTATCCATGATAAGTATGACCTCTGGATAAAACCTGATATTGACTTGGGCGACAAAAAAGATAAAGCAATTATTGTAGGTACCGGTGGCGTATGCGACAGTTGTATTTACGAAAACGGTTTTGTAAAAGGTAAGGCACGCGCCTTTGGCGATTATTACGTAACGCTGGATGAAACGCCACCCTATGTTACGCCGATGAACATTCGTAGCGGCGCTAACCTGTCGAAAGCTAAAAAGATCTTTCTCAGGATAGGCGATAATTTATCTGGCGTAAAAACCTACAATGGCAAAATAGATGATAAATGGGTGCTGATGGAATGGGATTATAAAAGCAGGATACTAAGTTATACCTTTGATGATAGCGTGCCGACCGGTAAACATAAATTTGAGCTGGTAGTTGGCGATGCTAAAAATAACTTTTCACAATACGTAGTAGATTTTACAAGATAATGGCAACACTTAAAGCAGGCGACAAAGCCCCAGATTTTACCGCGAAGGACCAAAATGGCAACACCATATCGTTAGCCAATTTTAAAGGCAAAACCGTTATCCTTTATTTTTACCCGAAAGATGATACCCCGGGCTGCACTGCCGAGGCTTGCGATTTCAGGGATAATTATCAATCGTTAGTTGGTAAAGGTTTCGAGGTTATTGGTGTGAGCACAGATGATGAAAAATCGCATAAAAAATTTGAGACTAAGTATAGCCTGCCATTCCCGCTAATTTCAGATGCCGATCATAAAGTTGTTGAAGCTTATGGTGTTTGGGGCGAGAAGAATATGTACGGCAAAAAATATATGGGCACTATGCGTACTACTTTTATTATTGATGGCGATGGTGTTATTAAACAGGTAATTGACAAAGTGGATACCAAGGCGGCATCGCAGCAGGTGCTGGATCTGGTGTAATTCTAACACCGACCTCGCTTTTTGGAGCTCCTGTTATTGCGGACACATCTTTTACTTAACCAGCCAACCGATGTTTTTGCTTATTATCAACCTAAGTATGCATACATATTTGAGTTAAAGTGCATAATCAGTTGTATTATAATTGTGTTTGGTGATAATATTTGCGTACCGCCAGCAATTTATTTACGCCGATTGACGATTTACAGCCTTCTTTTTTGTAAATTTGTATATCCCCGTAGTGCAACATCAAGCCAAATGCAAGTATCTTAAGTATTTTTACATAACATACTAATAAACAGTAATTTATACTAAAATTAGCACTGTAAAAACGTGTGAAAATGCGTGATTTCGTGTAATTAAAGTGTGATTTAATGCGATTAAAGTGTGAAACAATAGAAAAAGTGTGTGATTTTGGTAGCTGTAAATTAAGCCTGTTATATGCAGTTAGTGCTTATTCTCTATAACAGATAGATACACCCGGGCGTAAAACCAGGTTTTTATAAAGCTAAAAAGCAGCTAAAACACAGGTGTGTAAAAAATATATTATAAATAATTGACAATCAGATCATTACATACAATAAAAGAAAAATTGTAAAATTTCTTCTTTCTGACGGTACGGTTAAAGATAAAGAAGTGCCCATGCAATAGTGGAAGACTTTTAATATCATAAATTTAATTTTTAAAGTCCGCCCTACCCGGAAGGATTAGGAGGGGCTAAAAATAATTTTTACTTTAGCGCCAATGGTTGTTTAAAACAAAAAACCTAAATAACTATTATAGTAAAAAATATATACACATGGCCACACAGGTTGAAGATGCAGAGATACTAAGTAAGTTCCAGGAC
>JACMRC010000466.1 GCA_014376655.1 Mucilaginibacter sp.
CTGCCAGTTATTTACAAACCAGCCTCTCCAGAACCATTGTAAGCTCTCGCCCGAAGCTGCTTCGATTGTACGGAAGAAATCATCAGGTGACGGGTGTTTATATGCCCAACGTTCGATATAAGTTTTAAACGCATAATCAAAACGCTCAGGGCCTAAGATCTGCTCGCGCAGCATCACTAAGCCTGCGCTTGGTTTGCTGTACAATAAAGTACCGTTGTTTGCCTCTTTTAAGTTGTCAGGGTTGCTCATCATTGGCTCAAGTGTTGGCCTGGTAAATGCCAATGCGGTAGGGCCAAAAGCACGGCCGCCACGCATATTTTCGCCATTCATCGCGTTAGCTGTTGATAGGGTGTTGATGAAAGTGTTAAAGCCTTCATCCATCCAACCGTATAAACGCTCGTTTGACCCAACTACCATCGGGAACCAGTTATGACCAAATTCATGGTCGATAACGCCCCAGCCGCCCTGGCCTACAAACACAATGCCCGGGTATTCCATACCACCGGCACGGCCCACAGCTACAGTTGCATTAGGGTAAGGGTACTCAAACCATTTTTTAGAGTTGTACTCGATAGAATATTTTGCATACTCGGTTGATCGTGCGTTACGTGCAGCACTTGATACTGTATAAGCTGATATTGCCAACGGTTTTTTACCACTTGGCATATCCATTTTAGCAGCATCAATAATAAATGACGCGGCGGTAGACCATGAAGCATCACGCGCGTTCCTCACCACGAAATGCCAGGTCAGATCTGCTTTACCAGCAGGGCGTGAACCCGCAGTAAATACTTCGTTTGGTTTTACGATGAAAACCGTCTTATCGCTTTTTGCAGCTTCGGCCCATCTTGCTAATTGGGTAGGTGTATAAACATCCTTAGGGTTTAATAATTGACCAGAACATACAACAATGTTTTTAGCAGGAGCAGTGATATTGATATCAAAATCGCCATACTCTAAATAAAACTCGCTTTCGCCGGTGTATGGCAGGGTGTTCCAACCTTGCAAATCGTCATACACGCACATACGCGGGTACCATTGTGCAACCTGGAATACTTTTCCTTCGGGATTGTTAACAATACCCATGCGGTCCGATCCGTAATCGGGCGATATAAATGACCACTCTATTTTAAACTGTATTTTACCACCCGATGGGATACCACCCGGGATGAATACCTGCATACGGGTATCATTGATTAGGTATTTGGCAGTTGTTGTGGTTGTTTTTCCGTTTGCTGTTGATACTATGGATACAGATTTGATCTTATCGCCGGCATCAAATATTTGCCCCATGCCCCAGTTACGGCTGCTTGGTATAACTTTTCCGTCAGTATTTTTTACTAAGGGAACTTGTTTTACACCACGCGAGTCGGCTTTAAATAAATTCTGATCTAACCACATCCAAACAAAAGTTAATTTTTGAGGGCTGTTGTTGGTGTAGGTTAAAACTTCAGAACCTGAAATTTCGTTTTTGGCGGTGTCTATCCTGGCGCTGATCTTATAATCAACATGGTTTTGCCAGTATTTAGGTCCTGGTTGCCCATCTGCCGCGCGAAACTCGTCACCATTTTTGGTGTAGACAAACGGTTTCCAGGCTTCGTGGTAATCGTATTTGGTTTCGGGGGCGTTTGGCTCGGTATAAGCAGCACCGCCTCTTTGGCGTACTGCCGGGCGCGTAGCCGCCGGGGTTGTTGCAGGCGGAGTATTCTGTGCCATAGCGGTGGCCATACTTGCCATTAAAGCCAGTATTAAACCGGCAGTGGGGTTCAGTTTCATCAGTTAATTTTAAAATGTGAAACGTAAAAATATAAAAATACCCGCCCCGATTTGTACGTAAACAAATTATTACGTAGAGACCTATAAAACAATTGTCATCTCGAACGCCAGTGAGAGATCTATACAAAGATAGTTATCCGCCTAACCTGTATAGATTTTTTCGCTATCGCTCAAGAGAGAAGTTCTCCTCGTTCCTCGTCGAAATGACAACGAATGTTATTTAAAATGTTCTTTATAAGTAGACTCATCAAACCCAAAATACAGGAAACCGCCATCCTCAATAACCGGGCGTTTTATCATGCTGGTTTTGTGTTGCAGCAATTGCAAAGCATCCTTATTGGTTTTAATGCTGTCTTTGGTTTGCTGGTCAAGGTCCCGCCAGGTTGTACCTTTTTTATTCAGGAAAACTTCGTAGCCGGCTTTGCTGTCCCACTCTTGCAGTTTTTCGGGGCTTACGCCAAGCTTTTTAAAATCCTGAAACTCGTAAACAACGTTGTTGGCTTTAAACCAGTCTAATGCTTTTTTAACTGTATTGCAATTGGTGATGCCGTAAACTTTCATATTATTTATTGTATTTAGTCATCGTCAACTCCGTCCCTATTGTCGCGAAGCTTTTTATCATTTCGATAGATCGGTCTATTAGCGCAGGTAGTTCGGGTTGCTCATCGGTATCGAATCCGCTTAATACGTAATCCACCTGGCGGCCTTTGGGATAGTTGTCGCCAACGCCAAAACGCAGGCGGGCATAATCATTATTACCTAAAGTGGCTTCAATATGTTTTAGTCCGTTATGGCCGGCGGCGCTGCCTTTGGGTTTTAGCCGCAGGGTGCCTAATGGCAGGGCAATATCATCAACCAACACCAATACATTCTCCACCGGGATCTTTAACTCCTTCATCCAGTGGTTAACGGCCTTACCACTTAGGTTCATGTAGGTGGTCGGTTTTATTAAATGCAGGGTGCGGCTTTTGTGGGTAACTTCAGTATAATAAGCCAGGCGCATATTGTGGAACTTGGCTCCTTCCTGTTTGGCCAACTCATCCAATATCATAAACCCTATGTTATGCCTCGTATCGGCATACTCCGGACCAATATTACCTAAACCAACTACCAGATATTTCATATTATGATGATTTCACAGATTGTAAGTAATTACACCGATTGTATAAACACCTACAATAATTGAATTTTCAATTGCGAATATATTACTTTCTAAAAAACAAAAGCGACAAGTATTAAAACTTGTCGCTTTCAAAATCTGTGGAATCAAAAATCAATCAGTGGAATCACTAACTAATCAGTGTAATCCCCTAATTATTTTTTACCACCTGCTGCTGCTTCTTGCTCAGCTTGACGTAATGCACGTGAAGTTGTAACAGAAACAATAGTGTCTTCTTGAGAATTTAAGATAGTAAGGTTAGGGAAGCTTATTTCGGCAACCTTAACTGATTTACCTACTTCTAAAGCTTCGATGCTAACATCAATAGAGTCTAAATGATCTTTAGGCAATGCTTTGATGTTTAACTTACGTAATTTTTGCACCAATTTACCACCTGTTTTAACGCCCGGCGAAGTACCTGTTAAACGTACAGGTATAGCAATGGCGATAGGTTTCTTTTGATCCAATAATAAAAAGTCTATGTGGATGATCTGCTCAGTTAATGGATGGAACTGCAAATCTTTAATAATAGCTTGTGATTTAACACCAGCAATGTCAAGGTCGATGAAATGAACAACAGGAGTATAAACTACTGCTTTCAAATCAGCTGCGGACACCGAAAAGTGGGTTTGTGTTGCACCACCGTAAAGCACTGCCGGTACCAAAGCCTGGTAACGCAGCTCTTTCGCGTCTCTTTTCCCTACGGTCTCTCTTGGTGAACCCATACAAGCA
>JACMRC010000467.1 GCA_014376655.1 Mucilaginibacter sp.
CTTTTCCACATTTTATCACACTATATCACGCGATTATCGCACGAAATCACGCAATATCACGCGGTTATCGCACTATATCACGTCGTATCACACGATTTTACACTATGATATTTAACTTAAACAACTGTCTATTAACACATTAGCCTAAAGATATGTATTTTTAGTCACGGAATTTACTCTGGAGAAAGGATGGGTACCGGGCTAAGCCGAGAGTGGACCCTACAAAGATACCAAAAAGAGTACCAAATCACAAAAAATGTGAGCCTTGGACGATGAGTTTAGCTACAAGTTAATAGCAGGTTAAAAAGTTAAAAGCGATTTCCCTAATCAAATTGCCGATTTTTATGTTATTCGCTTAAATTATTAGCAAATTAGTGCCGTCATGCTCAGTAACCAATACCCAATAACCGAAGTAAGGGAGATAATTAAGGCCGAAGGCGAGATCGTAACAGAAGATACCATTAGCGTACTACTTACGGATAGCCGGCGTATAAATAATGCCACAGAGGGCCTGTTTTTTGCCCTAAGCGGCAGGCGTAACGGCCATGAATTTATTGCTGAAGCATACTCGGCAGGGGTGCGTAACTTTGTGGTTAAAGAAGGGCCCGAAATAAAGCTGCCTGGGGCTAATTTTTTAATTGTGATTAATGTGTTGACTGCCTTGCAAACGTTGGCTACACACCACCGCAGTCGCTTTAATCTGGATGTTATTGGTATTACAGGCAGTAACGGCAAAACCATTGTTAAAGAATGGTTGTACCAGCTAATGGCTGCTGATAAAATAATTGTACGCAATCCTAAAAGTTATAACTCACAAATTGGTGTGCCCTTATCGGTATGGCAAATTAATGATAAGGCCAATTTAGGGATCTTTGAGGCGGGTATCTCATTACCGGGCGAAATGGACACCCTCGAAGCTATCATTAAACCCAAGGTAGGCGTGCTTACCCATTTAGGCAGCGCGCATGCCGAAGGTTTTGAAAGCGACCGCGAAAAGGTAGTAGAAAAACTGAAGCTGTTTAAACACTGTACGTTGCTTATCCATAATTACGAGCAGTTAGTCGATTATAAAACTGACATCCCGGCCACAACTACTTTTACCTGGAGCCGCAATTTTGAACAGGTAGACTTGTATGTTTTCAGTGAAACCATTATTAAAAAGAATTATTACCTGCGTGCAAAGTTCAAGGGCGAAGAAATAAAATGTTTAATTCCGTTTCTCGACCAGGCATCGGTAGAAAACGCGATAGTATGCTGGGCCACATTATTAGCGATGGGGTATTCGGCAACAGAAGCAGATAACCGTTTAGAACATCTTAACCCGGTAAGTATGCGGTTGGAGCTTAAAACCGGTATTAATGATTGCTCTGTAATTGATGATAGTTATAATTCTGATTTGCAATCGCTGGAGATAGCATTGAACTTTTTAAATCAGCAAAATCAGCATAATAAAAAAACATTGGTGTTGTCGGATATCTTTCAGTCCGGATTGCCTGACGATATTTTGTATAAACAGGTAGCCGAACTTATCAAGTCAAAAAAAGTAGACAAGTTTATTGGAGTAGGCCAGGCACTGTTAGCGTGCAAAGCATACTTTGACATACCCGAAACTCATTTTTATGCCGATACAACCGAACTATTAAACAACCTGCTAACGATAGGCTTTAAAAGCGAAACGATATTGATTAAAGGTTCGCGTAGTTTTGAGTTTGAGCGGGTGAGTAGGGCGTTGGTGCAAAAAACGCATGAGACGGTGATGGAGATAAACCTAAACGCTATGCTTAATAACCTAAACTATTATAAAGCCAAGCTTAAACCAGGTGTAAAACTGATGGCCATGGTTAAAGCATTTAGCTACGGCAGCGGCACGTTCGAGCTGGCTAATATGTTGCAATACAACAAGGTTGATTATTTGGCGGTGGCTTACACCGATGAAGGTATAGCCTTGCGTCAGGCTGGTATAAGTATGCCCATTATAGTTTTAAATGCCGAACAATCCGCCTTTGATAAGTTAATAGAATTTAAATTGGAGCCTGTATTATACAGCTTTGGTTTGTTTGATGATTTTATAAAATATGTACAACAAAACGATGTGTTAAACTACCCTGTACATTTAAAGATAGACACCGGCATGCATCGTTTAGGATTCGTGCCTTTTGATATAGACCTGTTGTGCGATTTGCTGGAAGAAAACAAATACATCCGCATCATATCTATCTTCTCACATTTAGCTGCCAGCGAAGCCGCCGAGCATGATGATTTTACTAACGAACAAATAAGTTGCTTTGAAAAAGCTACGCACGATTTGGAGGAATGCCTGGGTTATAAAGTTATCAAACATTTGTCTAACACATCGGGCATAACGCGGTGGCCAAATGCACAGTTTGATATGGTGCGATTGGGGATAGGCTTATATGGTATTGATGCAGCTGTTGCACCAACGGATACCGGCTTACAGCCAATAACCAGTTTAAAAACCAGCATATCGCAGGTAAAGAAGATAGCAGTCGGCGAAACCGTAGGTTATGGCCGCAAAGGCGTTATGCTTAAAGATGGCGCAATTGCAACCGTACGCATTGGTTATGCCGATGGTTATTTACGTGCATTTGGCAACGGCGTAGGTAATATGTTGGTAAAAGGGGTTTTAGTGCCCACTATAGGCAATGTATCTATGGACATGTGTATGATAGATGTAAGTAACGTAGATGCCAAAGAGGGCGACGAAGTTATTGTATTTAACGAACAGCATAGGATAGAGGAGCTTGCAACCCAGATAGGCACTATCCCTTATGAAATTTTAACTAATATTTCTCAACGTGTTAAGCGAATTTATTTTTATGAATAAAAAAGCTTTGTCACTTTAGTTTTACTTCAAAATTGTACTGTATTTTTAAAAAGTTCGTTAAACAGCTTTTAAATTAATATTGAAACCCCAATGAAAAACTTGAAATATGCCAGTTATGGCCTTGTTTTGTTACTGTTCAGCAGCAGTTTTATTGTACCCGCAAAAAGGTCAGCCAAAGTATATGTGTCTAATTTTGAAAATGTATTGGGTACATCGCTTGAGTTGAAAGTTTTTGCCACATCACAGCAGCAAGCAGATGTAGCCGAAAATGCGGCTATGAACAAAATTGCGCAGCTAAACAAAATACTTAGTGGTTACGATGCATCCAGCGAGTTTAGCAAATGGTTAAACGGCGAAAAGAAGGCCACCAAAATATCTCCTGAATTATTTGATGTATTAAGCCTTTTTGATAAATGGCGCATACAAAGCAATGGTGCATTAGATGCTTCGGCAGAGGTGGTAGGCAAACTATGGAAAGATGCTTCCAAACAAAACCGACAGCCAAGTCCGCAAGAAATTGCTGCCGCGGTTGTTACAGTTAAAAAACAGCATTGGATGTTAAACAAAACTAATTTAACAGCTTTAAGGTTGGACGATGCGCCGCTTATCCTGAATTCATTTACCAAAAGCTATGTGATCAATAAAGCCTGCGAAGCTGCGTTGGCTCAGGCCGGCGTGTCGGCCATGGTAATGAATATGGGGGGCGATATTGTTGTGAGAGGTACACATACAGAGCAAATACAAGTTAGTAACCCTAAAGCTGATGCGGAGAACGACGCACCGATATCGAAATTGATGATCAGCAATAAGGCAATCGCTACCAGTGGTAACTACCGCCGTGGCGAGTTGGTAAACGGCCAATGGCGCTCGCATATTGTTGATCCACGTAGCGGGATGCCTGCCGATAAAGTAATTAGCGCTACCGTTGTTGCTGATAATGCCACTGATGCAGGTGCCTTGGCAACTGCGTTTAATGTGCTTACACCTGATGAAAGTAAATCATTAGCAGCAACAGTTCCTCATGCCGAATATATGCTGATAACCAGTGAAGGAAAAAGGGTAGAAAGTAAGGGCTGGAAAGCAATGGAAATACCCGCTGCAGAACAACCTGAAAAGGTTAATATGATTGCCGACAACTCGTGGGATCCGAATTATGAATTGGTTATAAAGCTTGAATTGCGCGAAATTGAGCAAATACGGGTTCATAGTCCTTATGTAGCCATTTGGGTAGTTGATAAAGATAAAAAACCGGTAAGAAATATCGTCTTATGGTATCGCAAGCCAAAATATCTGCAAGATATGGGCAGTTGGTACGATGCTTATTATTCGAAATTGAGTGATGGCGATGCAAGCATTAGCTCTACCACCAGCGCTACAAGGCCGGCTGGCAGGTACACAATTAAATGGGATGGAAAAAATGATAAAGGCGATTTAGTAAAATTAGGTAATTACACCCTTATGATTGAAGTTGCCCGCGAACACGGTACGCATCAGTTAATGAGCCAGGATATCAACTTTAGTAAACCGGTTAAACCAATGGTTCTGGAAGGTAACGCGGAAGTAAACGGGGTGGGGATTGACTATGTTAAAAAGAACTAATTAACGATGCCGCCATCTAAAAATCCATCATCTATTAAAAAAGCCGAAAAGCAGCCTAAGCCTTTATGGGAGAAACGCACTGCCTCCGTATCGCGCTGGTTGCATATTTATCTTTCAATGGTAAGCTTTGTAATTATACTGTTTTTTGCAGTTACCGGGCTTACCCTTAATCATGCTGATTGGTTTGGTGGCAAGGAGGTTAAGAAGAAATTGATAGGGCAGGTGCCGTTAAAATGGGTTAAAGTAAAAGATACTGCTGCTATTGCCAAGTTTGAAATTGTACAGCTATTAAAAACTAAACACAGCATAAAAGGCGAAGTGAGCGACTTTATTATCGATGATGACCAATGCTTGTTATCATTTAAAGGCCCCGGCTATAGCGCCGATGCATTTGTTGATCGCACCACAGGTGACTATAAAGTAACCGAAACAAGCTTAGGTATAATAGCCGTTATGAACGACTTGCATAAGGGTAGGGACACCGGTAAGAAATGGGCATACCTGATTGATGTGGCGGCTGTATTTATGACTTTACTTTCTTTAACCGGCTTAGTTATGATCTGTTTTATGAAAAAGAAACGGCTAAATGGTTTTATGGTGCTTGGCATGGGTACGGTGATATGCTACCTTATTTACTACTTCCTGGTGCCTTGATAGCGTTTGCATAAATATTTATTTTAATTATATAGGTTGCTGCATTACTGAACTATATTTGCAACAGAGAGATACAAATTGAAATGAAAAACATTGCCCGTGCATTATTAAATTACTTTTTTAAAGGGCTAATTGTAGTTGTACCAATAGGTGCGGCTGCTTTTTTAATATTCTGGGCGGTATCTACAGCCGATGCAGCATTAAATTTAACTGACTTTATATGGAAGGATAGCCAGGGCAAACCGATGCATATACCCGGCTTAGGGATCTTAAATGTGGTGGTGATTATAATGATTGCCGGGGTATTGGTAACTAACGTAATAACCGACCCCATAAAACGCTGGTTTAAACGCTGGGTTAACCGGTTGCCTTTCTTTAACTTCCTATACTCATCAATAAAAGACCTTACAGAAGCTTTTGTTGGCGATGAAAAGAAGTTTAGCGAAGCTGTAATTGTAGAGGTAAATGAGTTTGGTCTGAAAAAGATTGGTTTCCTGGTGCAAAAGGACCTGGCTAAGTTGGGCCTGCCGGGCGAGGTTGCTGTTTACTTCCCAATGTCTTACTCGTTTGCCGGGCAGGTGGTAATTATTCCTGTCGATAAGATAAAACCTATTGACCGTAATGCCGCCGACATGATGAAATTTGTAATATCAGGCGGTGTGAGCGGGCTTGACTGACCTGCCTTTCTTCTCCGGTTTTCTAAAACTCCTGATAGCTAAAAAAGTACTTACTATCATTAATATTGCCGCCAGTAAAAACGGTGACCCCGGAAAGTATATACCCGAATTTTTATTAGTATAGTGCGAAAACAGGAACGAAAATATAGCCGGGCCTATAATAACACTTATACTGTTAATAATGCTGATAGCTCCCTGTAGTTCGCCCTGCTCGTTTTTAGCGACCTGTTTAGTTGCAAAACCCTGTAGCGCGGGGCCTGATATCCCACCCAAGCAATAAGGCACCATAAATAGGTAAACCATCCATCCCTGGCTAACAAATGCTATAAGAATTAACCCGATAGCGTAAAATACAATACCCCAAATAATGTTTTTTTGCTGGCCAAACTTGGGAATGGTCCACCTTATTAACCCTGCTTGTATAGCAAATAACAACACACCAATAAAAAGCGCCAGCAAGCTTACACTATGCATAGACCAATTGAACTTTTCGTATAAAAAAAACGATAACATATATTCAACTGCTTTTTGGGCGGTATAAACTAACAATATTGCGCCTATTAACCCGGCTAAACCTGAGTGTTTGGTAAATACTCTTAATAATGAGCCAAGGGGATTGGCCCGTTTCCAATCGAATTTGCGGCGATGCTCTGGTTTTAACGATTCAGGTAATACAAATAAACCATAAAAGCCATTTAAAGCAGCAAATCCCGCCGCCGCCATAAACGGGAATTTGATATCCAGTTCGCCCAGCCACCCGCCTAAACCAACACCTAAAATAAGGCCGATGCCCGATGCCGCGCCAACCAAACCAAAGTTAGCGTCGCGTTTATGGCCGGTGCTTATGTCGGCAATGTAAGCAGTAGCTGTGGCAGTACTTGCGCCTGTTACACCGGCTATAAACCTACCAACAAAAAGCCATGCTATTGATGGCGCGAAAGCCATAAACATATAATCAATACTAAAGCCAAATAGTGATATTAGCAATACCGGCCTGCGGCCATACCTGTCGCTCAGGCTGCCCATTATAGATGCAAACACCAGCTGCATACTGGCGTAAATAAGCGTAAGCCAACCGTTGTATTTGGATGCTGTACTAATATCGAAATGCCCCATTGTTTGCAGCAGTTTCGGCATTACCGGCAATATTATACCAAGCCCCAACACATCAATAAAAATGGTGATAAAAATAAACCCTAACGCGGCCGACCGTTTTGGGTTAATGACCTCTTTGGTGATCTTTTTTATAGGGGAAAGCTCTTCGGCCATATATAGTTAAATGTGAACTTTAGCAGTCAGTATAACCACAAAACTTAATTTGTGTTTCTTTTAAAACTTCTTACTGCTAAAATCGCGCTCAGGAGCATCAGTATCGAACCTAAAATAAACGGAGCGCCGGGTAAAATAACAGGTGCGCCAGGCTTGGTGAAAGTGTAAAACAGATAAGTCATTAACCACGGGCCAAATATAGAACTCAGGCTGGCCAGGCTGGTAAGCGCGCCTTGTAATTCGCCTTGTTCATTAGCGGGTACCTGTTCAGTTATGGTACCCTGTAGCGCAGGGCCGGCAATACCGCCTAAGGCATAAGGTATCATAAAGGCAAACATCATCCAACCTTTGGTAGCAAATGCAAATAAAATTAACCCGGCCGAATAAAACAATAAGCCAACCCATATACTGCGTTGTTTACCCAATTTTGGTATAGCGATACGGATAAGGCCACCCTGCACCAAGGCAACTGTCAATCCGACAAAGCCTAATGAGTATCCTACCCATGCCTCGTTCCAATGGAATTTAGACATGGTATAAAACGTCCATACGCTTTGTACAGACTGTGCGGCAAAATATATCAGGAATAACGAAGCAGCTAAACCCAAAACCGCCGGGTATTTATTTAATTGTAATAATGAACCCAAAGGGTTAGCGCGTTTAAGCTCGAACGGGCGGCGGTGCGCTTTGTCTAACGACTCGGGCAAAACAAAATAACCATATAAGGCATTTAATAAAGCCAAACCGGCGGCTGCTAAAAAGGGTAGGTGTGTATTATATTTTCCTAATATGCCGCCAATAACCGGGCCTATTATAAAGCCAACGCCAAATGCCACGCCTATCATACCAAAGTTTTGCGCGCGTTTTTCGGGTGTGCTAACATCGGCAATATAGGCTGATGCTGTAGTAAAGCTGGCCCCGGTAATACCAGCTATTGCACGGCCTATAAATAACCAACCGATAGAAGGCGCGAAAGCCATAAACACATAGTCGATACCAAAACCTAATAACGACCCTAATAGGATAGGGCGGCGGCCATACTTATCGCTCAAATTACCCAATACGGGTGCAAATAAAAACTGCATAACCGCATACGCCAAGGTTAATAGCCCCGCATAGCGCGATGCCTGGCTTAGGTCGCCATGTATTAATGTTTCAATAAGTTTGGGTAAAACCGGGATGATGATACCTAAGCCAGTTACATCAATTAAAAGGGTAATAAATATAAAACCTAAAGCGGCATGTTTCTTTGATTTGCTGGGTTGGTTCATTGCCGCAAAATAAATAAAAGTAAATAGCTGCCTATAGTTAAAGTGATAATAGTCGTCTTTTTCACCATCGTTACTTAATAACTGTCGATATTACGTCCGCAGCATTAACATAACCAAAGAAACGGGAATCATAAGCATCATGCCTGCTATCGCCCAAAACAAAGTAAGAATCTTTAGGTACTGTTATTTGTCCCAGGTTATCTTCATTATACATCCATCGCCTGAAATCCAAAAATACATTCGGGTTAATACGACCAGGCGATAAAGAGCAGATAGAAACACTAACATGATAAGCCTCAACTTCGGGTTTGGTTAGTGTGATTACCGATAGGGTATCGCCGCTCATGGGTTTCACGATATTTTTATTTTTAGCTACAAAACCGGCAATCTTTTTCAGATCCGTATTGTGAATAAAGTATTCGTTAGCTGCGAAGGGTTCGTCCTGCAGTTTGTTGTTTACGTATAAAGCGGTTTGTTTTATTTCGATAATATCACCGGGCATACCAATACATCTAAAAACCCATTCGCGGTTATCTTTTGTTTTAAAAACGATAAACTTGTTACGCGCCGGCTTAGCAAGCTTAGATGCAATAACAACATCTCCCGGCCTGTAAGTAGGTTGGTTTGAAGTAGTAGAGATAGTATAGAACTCAAGCGTATGTGTAGTGCTGCCAATAAGCCACACCGCAAGTAAAAACACACCCACGGCAAGGGCAATAATTAGGGGTTTCTTCATGAAAGATCAGGTATAATTGTAGTGGTTTAGAAGTTAGGTTTCAACACATATTTATCATAGAAACGGAAGATATGCTCAACAGCTTCCTCGGCGGTGTCCACCAATCTGTAAAGGTTCAAATCATCCGGATGGATGTTATGTTCCTGGTTAAGCATTTTGTCAACCACCCAGTTAAATAAACCACCCCAATATTCAACCCCTACAAATACAATTGGAAAACGCGCAATCTTGCCTGTTTGTATCAAGGTTATCGCCTCAAACGACTCATCCAACGTACCAAACCCACCCGGAAGTACGATAAAGCCTTGCGAATATTTCATGAACATTACCTTGCGGATAAAGAAGTAATCAAACTCCAGTACTTTGTCCCTGTCGATGTATTTGTTGTGAAACTGCTCAAACGGCAGCTCGATATTTAAACCTACCGATTTACCACCGGCCTCGTAAGCACCTTTATTAGCTGCCTCCATAATACCCGGCCCACCGCCTGATATTACGCCATAGCCGCGCTCTGTTAGCAGGCGGGCAGTGTCTTCGGCCAGTTTGTAATATGGGTTATCATTCTTGGTACGTGCCGACCCGAATATGGATACACACGGGCCTATTTTAGCTAACTTCTCAAAGCCGTCGACAAACTCGGCCATTATTTTAAATATCTGCCACGAATCTGTTACTTTAATTTCCTGCCAGTTCTTGTTCTCAAACGCTTGTCTTATTTTTTCTTCTCCGGTCATATCTTATCTTGTAGTAGTATAATTAGCTATTTCCTCTTTTGTTTTAGCGGTCGAGGTAAGCAGCAATCCTGCAAATGTAATAATTCCATTTAGTAGGATGAGTTCGTTATCAAAAGTATAGCCAAATAAACTTGCAGAATTGGTACTCAGGTAAAAGCATATAGCAGGCGATATCAAACAAATAAACGGAACCAGCTTATCCCTAACCTGCCTTTTGCTAACAAACAAGCCAAACGAGTATAAACCTAATAGCGGCCCGTATGTGTAGGATGCAACCTTAAAAATAGCACTTACCACAGCATCGTTATTAATGGCATTGAATATAATAATGGTTAAAAATAAAAAGCCCGAAAACGCAATATGCACGTAATGGCGAAGGTTAATCATTTTCTTACTGTTGATATCCTTGCCCTTGTTAAAGTTCAGGAAATCGACGCAAAAGGAGGTTGTCAGGGCAGTCAGAGCCGAGTCGGTAGTTGCAAAGGTTGCAGCGGTTAATCCCAGCATAAATACTATAGCCGGTACTATACCTAAATAATTAAGCGCGATGGTGGGATAGAGGTAGTCGGTTTTAGCAACCGTGATACCGTATTTGGTGGCATACATAGCTAAAAGCGCACCTACACACAAAAAGAAAATGTTTATCACCACAAACACTCCCGTAAAGCTAAACATGTTTTTTTGCGCTTCGCGGATGTTTTTAAGGCTCAGGTTTTTTTGCATTAGGTCCTGGTCAAGGCCGGTCATGCCTATAGTAATAAACATACCGCCAATAAATTCCTTGCCGAAATGGAAGTGGCTGCTCATAAAATCATTAAAGAAAAAGATCTTGGAGTAACCGCTGTTTTTAACGGCTTCGGCAGCTTCAAAGATGCTGAAATTCATGGCCCGGCAAATAAAGAATATCGATAGGAAAACAGACGATACCAGGAACAGCGTTTGCAAGCTATCGGTTATAATAATAGTTTTTAGCCCACCTTTAAACGTATAGGCCCAGATTAATACCAGGCATATTAAAACGGTTACCGCGAATGGTACACCATAGCTATCGAAGATGAATTTCTGCAATACAATCACCACCAAATATAATCGGAACGACGAACCAATTACCCGGCTTAATAAAAATATAGCGGCCGCTGTTTTATAACTCCATGTGCCTAACGCATGTTCTATATAACTGTAGATGGACGTTAATTTCATCCGGTAGTACAAAGGCAATAATACAGTAGCAATAATGATAAAGCCCGCTGCATTACCTAACACAAACTGGAAGTAGGCAAATTGATCACCGCTTGGCGCACCAACTTTGCCCGGTACGGATATAAAGGTTACGCCGCTTAAAGCTGTGCCTATCATACCAAAAGCTACCAGGTACCATTTTGAGTTTCGGTTAGCTACAAAGAAGGTATCGTTATCGGCAGATTTACGTGATGTAAGCCATGA
>JACMRC010000468.1 GCA_014376655.1 Mucilaginibacter sp.
GCTTGGTACCACGGTCGCCTATATTAGTTTGGTAACCGGCTTCTGTTTCTTCAATAAAATTATGCGCGTTGGCAATACGGGCAGCTGACTGTACTTCTTCCATAGTAGCATTAGGCTTGCCAAATGCTATGTTGTTAAATATGCTATCGTTAAACAGGATAGATTCCTGGTTAACTGTGCCCATTAAGCCACGAAGTGAAGTAGCTGTAACGTGTTTAATATCTTTATCATCAATAAATATAGCGCCCGATTGCGGGTCCATAAACCGCGGGATCAGGTCCATCATTGTTGATTTACCACCTCCTGACGGACCAACCAATGCCACAGTTTTACCGCGCGGAATAGTTAGGTTAACATCTGATAATACAATGCGCTCGCCATAGGCAAAGTTTACATTTTTAAAATGGATGCCTTCTTTAAAATCAGTTACAACAGTTGCATCCGTTTCATCCTTTATTAATGGTTTTTCATCAATAAGGGCCAATACACGTTCGCCGGCGGCTATACCTGAATGGATGTTACTAAAGGAATCTGATATGGCTTTTGCAGGGCGTAATACTTGCGAGAATAAAATAATATAGGCAATAAAATCCTCCGCCTTCAATTCAGACTTATGTGCTATAACCAGAGAGCCGCCGTACAAAACTAAGGAAGAGATCATGGCAACCCCCAAGAATTCGGATACAGGTGAAGCCAATTGTTGCCTCTTCGCCATGGATCTTCCTATTTTAGAATAGCGCGCATTTTCGTTACTAAATTTATTTTTAATATAATCAACAGCGTTAAAAGCCTTAATTATCTTAATACCGCTTAAGGCTTCGTCAAGATAGCTTATCATATTTGCATAAGAGCTTTGTGACTCCATAGCTTGTTGTTTTAACCTTTTTACAATGCGTGATATAATAAAAGCCGATAATGGTATCACCAACATGGCAAACAGCGTTAATTTGAAGGATATGCTAAAAAGCATAAACAGGAACGCAATTAATTGCAATGGCTCTTTAAAAACAACTTGTAATGTTGCTGTTACGGAAAATTGAACCACTTGCACATCTGAAGCTACTTTTGATATAATATCGCCTTTTCGCTCGTTGCTAAAATACGCCATGTGCAAATTCATCACATTGTTAAAAACCGTTTTACGCAAGTTAAGCAACGTGTGTATCCTTAAGTTCTCCATTATACGTTGCGAAAGGTAACGAAATATGTTACCCAACAACACAGAAACAACAATTACCAGGCAAACAAATTTTAAAGTAACTAACGGGCCATATTTTAGATCGGCCAGGTTGGCGTAGTAGTTAAAATTGCCAAGAATATTTAAGAAATTATCCGGCTTTACCAAATTTGGATTTGGCGGATCCACATTAAAAATAACTTTTAGCAACGGTGCTAAAAGCACAAAATTAAGTGTGCTAAATATTACAGAAAATACGGTGTATATAAGATATGGGATAGCAAATTTTTCAATTGGCTTGGCAAAGGACAGTAGCCTGAAATATGTCTTCATTAAAAGTTTATAAAGTTTGCAAAGTTAACACGAATTAATTAATTCTTGTCATTACTATGCCACAGGCAACAACGGCAAGGTTGCCCGCCATACTTTCTCTAAATTGATGTTGCCTATACAAGGAAACGGCTCATCGGCTGGGGTATTGTATATGCATAGCCAGTTACAGTAATAACACGGCATTTTTTCGTAAACAAACGTTGTGCGGCTATAAAAATGCTCCGGATACGGCGCAAACCTTTCAAAATGCCCGCCGCCAACTATGCAAACTGCTTTGGTATTACATGCCGCTGCTATATGCACGGCACTGGTTTCATTACATATCACCAAACTTGTGCGTGCTATATGGTCTATCAGTTTGGGTAACGTAGTTTTACCTACCAGGTTTATTATACTTTCCTCGGGCATCAAACCTTCTAAGTAAGCTGCTGTCTCTTCCATTTCGGGGCCGCCAACCAGGTGGATGGGCCGCTGGGTTTGATCCATGATCAGCATCATTAACTCCAGGTAGTTCTCTGTTTGCCAACCCCGCTTGTTATTGCCTGCTCCTAAAAATATGGTTACGCCTTGTTTCTTATTATCCTTAGCAGGGAAACTCGGGCCTCCCAGATCAATCGACTGATTTAATACCTGCTCGAAAAAATACCGCGTACGGTCAAACTCAAAATAATAATCCTTTGGCAAAGTAATCAACTCGCTGTAAAATAGATCGGTTTTTGCTTTTTGTTTGGGGGGCAGCGCCTCATTATCGCTTACAAAGCCGATTATATTGGATGTTCCGGTTAAAGCAGCCAATCCGTCTATTATAATAGTACGGGTATAGCTTGGTTGTAATACTTCACTATAACCCTGGCTAAACAATTTCCATCCAAGTTTAAAGGTCTGTATTGGGCTTTCATACAAATCAAAAGGTTTGGTGAAAAAGAAGTTTGATATAAAAGGCTTATCGTACCATAAGGCTATATCCTGCCAGGCTGTGTTACCCAACAAGTCTATCTCATAATCTTTATATTTTTCGGAGTGGCGGATAACTTCAAGGTAGTTTCTAAACAGTACATAATCGCCAATAGCATCTGTTTTTATGATGAGAATTTTTTTTCGGGGAGTTTTAAACTTGTAAAAAAAACGCAGCAGGTACGGAAGTTTCAGTAGCACGAAGCGGGTTATTCTAAATAAATTCCTGTTCTTTATAACCATATCAATAAATTCGCAACTGCATTAAGCGTTATTAGAAAGTGAACACTCCACCGGCCATTTCCATAATTATTGTTACCTACAATGTTGCGGGTACTTTACAAACTTGCCTCGACAGTATTTATAAGCAACAATACCCGTCGCTAAAAATAATTATAATTGACGGTAATAGCACCGATGGCACCGTTGATATTATAAAGGCAAACATAAATAAAATACATTACTGGCAAAGCGAGCCCGATACCGGCGTATATGATGCCATGAACAAGGCAGTAAAACACCTAACCGGCGACTGGGTGTATTTTATTGGAGCAGATGATGAGTTGCTTCCCGGATTTTCTGACATGGCGCTGGAGCTTAAAGATCCAACTGCAATATATTACGCAAACGTATTTGCAGAAGGATCAAAACGTTTAGGCGAATTAACCCGTTATCAGATAGCCAAATGCGGCCCTTACCACCAGGCTATGATATACCCACGGCCTCTATTTGATAAGCATCAATACAATACCCGGTATAAAGTATCAGCTGATTTTGCTTTGACGCTTGAATTGTGCGGTGATAGCAACTATCACTTTGTTTATAAAGACTATATCATTTGCAACTTTAACCACACAGGGCTTTCGGGCACTGTAATAGACAAGCCTTTTCAAAAAGAAAAGGCCGGGCTGGTATTTAAAAATTTTGGCTTAAAAACCTGGTTCAGGTATAGGTTCCACAAGTTAAAGCGCCGCGATAACCCAAGAGCGTAGCTAATGGGTGTCACACCTTCTATCTATATCTAAGACAACTCTTTAACCAACGATTCAAAATGTTCCTGGAAGAAAAAGTCGTGTGCGCCCTCTCCCTCGGGTATAACATTGGCGGTATGGTAATAGATCTCTAATATTCGTGGCACCTTCAATGCTTCGGCAATTGAGAATGGGAACGATTGATTACCAATAAACAGTTTGCACCCGGCAATTATTTTTGCTAATTGTAAAAAGTCATCTACCTGCACCCATTTAATATTGGGGATAGCCTTGTGGATATCTTCATACTCGGCCTCAACGCCTATAAAAATCAGGTTGTCGTAATTTTCAAGGAACGAATAATCGACAAACGAGTTGCGGTAGCGCTCACTGCGGGCAACTATTATGGTGTTTGCATAGCTTTGATCCGTATCAACTGTCAACCAACTTTTCCATAATTGCGGGGTAACGCCGGTTATATAGCTGCACCAGCGTGCTATGTTTGTATTATCTAACGAGAAAAGTTTGGCCCTGAAAAAATCAAGGTCCACATGTATTTGCTGTCCATTATAGATCTCGCATTTGGCTATATAACTTTGCGCGTTAATAAGCGGTACAAGCAGGCTAACCATTTTTTCGTTAAGCATAACGGTACCCAACGGATGCGCCGCGTAGCCCGACAACACCAATGGCTTACCCGTTTTTAAGTATAAGTTTATTTTGATGCCGGTAACCTCGTAAATCCTTTTAATAGTTGGCATGGCGTAGATCACATCGCCCGCATTGCCGCTGTGTACAATGTTTAGCGCTGTAATGGTTTTACATAGCGCGACTATTTTGCCCTGCGTGTTTAGCCTGTCGTTACCAACAAAGTAGTTATTAACTTCTTCCTGCCCGTAGTTTTTTTGCTCCCATTTATACTGTTTGT
Organism: Mucilaginibacter sp.; assembly: GCA_014376655.1. Lineage (GTDB taxonomy): Bacteria > Bacteroidota > Bacteroidia > Sphingobacteriales > Sphingobacteriaceae > Mucilaginibacter. Next base: position 4,364 of record JACMRC010000468.1, read on the forward strand.
ATTTGGGTCGGTCGGTATACTTTAACCAGAGTTTACTTGCTAAGCCTCTTTTTTTTAACGTCATTTTGTGGCAAAAATATTAAGGTAATTTGGTGTGTCCCTTTTTCAAAAGTACAAATTATGGATTAAAGCGGGTTAAACTTTTACCGCTGACGGATTGCCTTATCTCAGCAACCACATTAAATATAGTACGGTTACTGTTATGCCCATCAAGCAATGTTTTTAAGCGTTGGCGATATTGTTTTATCAGATCCTTGTTTTTAAACAACTCTTTATAGCTCTCCCAGATCCATAACTGGCCAACCAATAATTTTGGTAAAAGGTCTATTATGGTAATTTGGATATACCATGCCAATAAGGCCAAGCCGTTTAAGTGCAAGGCATGCATATAGAACCGATTGCGGTAATAGATGCTTTTTATCCATTTAGGTTTTTGGAGATCTTTAGTGGTAGCCGATACCTGGTGACGGCATACCGACTGGTGCTCATAATAACATTTCCAGCCCAGTTTCCACGCGCGGATACTCAGTTCCA
>JACMRC010000058.1 GCA_014376655.1 Mucilaginibacter sp.
ATCATCAGATAAAGCTACAGGTATTGCCGTGATTATTGCACCCGGTGGCGGCCACCGCGAATTGCGGATAGACGGCGAAGGTTACTGGCTGGCCAAGAAACTACAGGATAAAGGCATTGCGGCGTTTGTACTGAAATATCGCCTGGCTAACGAACCTAATGCAACCTATACCGTAGACAAAGACGAAGTAGCCGATATACAACGTGCTATAAGATTAGTTAAAAGCAAGTCGACAGAGTGGGCAATTGATACGGCTAAAGTAGGTGTGATGGGCTTCTCGGCAGGTGGCGAATTAGCTGCACTTGCAGCTATGCGTTTTGATAATGGCAAACAGGACGCGCCCGACGAGATTGATCGACTTAATTCGCGCCCGGCTTTCCAGGCGCTGGTTTATCCCGGTAATTCTAAACGATTTGAAGCGGTAAAAAATATGCCCCCTGCCTTCCTTGCCGCCGGTTATAAAGACCGCGCCGATATATCCGAAGGTATTGTGCAGGTTTATTTAAGGTACAAACAAGGAGGAGTGAAAACCGGCTTGTATATCTATACCACTGCCGGCCACGGTTTCGCTGCCGATGGGAACCCTAATAGTTCATCATCAACCTGGCTGGATTCGTTTAACGGCTGGTTGGGTGATCTTGGTTTTTATAAGAAGAAGTAACGCTATAAAAATAGCTGCCGCTGCTTACCTGAAATTACTTGTGGCAGATGAGCAGCGACAGCTTTTATTTAAGCTCCTCGAATAGCATTACCTCCGAGGGTGATTTTTGCGTTGTCGTATTGATTGTGATAGGTTTTAAACTATCGGCCATTACATTTAACTGTATGTTACCGGCACTACGGTTTGCCTGAACCACAGCGTAAGCATGGCCCTTATAAGCCTTGCGCTCATGCAATTTAAACGAACTGACATCTGCCTGGTTCCCATTATCAACCGCCAAAAGCTTGCCGTTGCCCGTCACGTTAAAACGGATAAGGTTATCAGCATCGGGCACAATATTACCTTGTGCATCTACCACATCAATGTAAAACAGGGCCACATCATTTCCATCAGCATTAATCGCCGTACTGTCTTTAGTTACCCTAAGCGCGGCGGGCTTGCCTGCGGTATGGATCTCATCAATAACTACCTGTTTGCCATTTTTACGGCCTACGGCTTTAATTGTACCCGGCTCGTAAGCTACATCCCAACTCAAATGCAGATCGGCGGTTGTGCTTTTTACAAAAGGCCGGGCGTATCTGTTCCACCCACCTGATGTGCCCTGCCTGGGGAACTCCTGGATCTTGATGCCGTAGGATTTATTATTTACAAATAGTTCAACAGTGTCACAATTGGTATACGCTAATACCGGTATTATTTGCCCTTCATGCCCCTGCCAGTTCCAATGTGGTAATAAGTGTAATACCGGTTTATTGGTCCACTGGCTTTGATAAAAATAATAGCCATCCTTCGGCAGGTTAGTCATATCAATTTCACCTGCTATTGATCCTTTTGTTGCTCCGTGCGCTTCGCCCAGGTAATCAATACCTGTCCACATAAAATCGCCTATAACATAATCATGCATGGCAACAAACTTCCATAGCTGTTCGGCACGTACCATCCCGCCTATGTAGTTAGCAGTCATCCGCCCGTGTTCATACTTTATTGAATCTTCCGGCACATTGCGTAGGGCCTCGCTTTCGGTGCCTATCATTTTCCAGTTTGGATGATCAGCATGGTCAATACTATAATAAAGTTCACGGCGCTCGTGCCAGCGGTCAACATAATTATAGCCCACAATATCTTCTCCGTTTAAAAATGCCGGTTTGGTTGCCCCGCCGTCCGAAGCGATACCATCATTGCCTGTGGTTACCGGGCGGGTAGGATCTTCAGCATGAAAAACATCCTGTAATTGTTTTAATAATTCAACCCCACGATTACTGCTTTGGTCGCGGATCTCGTTTCCGGCGCTCCATATAACTACAGACGGATGATTACGATCCTGTTGTATTTGGTCTGCCAGGTCTTGTTTCCACCACTGCTTAAAATACAAATGATAATCATATTTAACCTTGCCGGTTTCCCAAACATCAAAAGCTTCATCCATCACCAGGAACCCCATTTTATCGCACAGATCTAAAAACTCAGGCGCTACAGGGTTATGCGAGGTGCGGATAGCGTTGCAGCCCATCTTCTTTAGCAATGTTAAACGGGTTTGCCAGATCTTTAACGGCACTGCCGCGCCAACGCAGCCGCCATCATGGTGCAGGCAAACGCCATTCATTTTAACCCGTTTACCATTTAATAAAAAGCCTTTGGTGCTGCTAAATTCCAACGAACGAATGCCAAATGTGCTTTTATAATCATCAACCACCTTTTTTCCTGATCTGATTACGGAATGCATGGTATATAGGCGAGGCGCGTCAACAGACCATAAATTGGGTGATGCCACTTGTAACTGCTGAGTAAATTGTGCCGATGTATCACGGCCAAACGAAACAGGTGTGGTTGCCGTGGTTACTTGTTTACCTGTTTCATCGTATATCACAGTAGTTAATGTATAGTTTGTAGCTACGTTATGATTTTCTATTTTAGTTTTTACGTTCACTAAAGCATGGGCCGGATCTGCCTCGGGCGTGGTAATATAAGTGCCTGATTGTGCCACATACGTTGCATTGGTAACATTAAGCCATACATGCCGGTAAATGCCCGACCCGGAATACCATCTTGAGTTGGGCTGTTGCGAGTTATCTACCTTAACGGCAATAGTATTTTTACCTTTCATAAGATAAGGGGTAAGGTTATAAGCAAAGCCAATGTACCCATTAGGCCGTTTACCCAGATAGTGCCCGTTTATCCATACCTCGCTATTCATGTAAACACCGTCAAATTGGATATTTACCTGCCTGTTGCCAACCCATGAAGGCAATTGAAAAATTTTGCGATACCAGGCAATCCCGGCAGGTAAATACCCGCCTTCGCTGCCTGTTGGTTCCTTTCTGTCGAAATTACCTTCAATGCTCCAGTCGTGCGGCAGATCAAGCTGTCGCCAGCTGCCATCATTATATCTTATTAACGAGGCATCTTTATCGTCTCCCAGTAAGAATTTCCAGTCGCGATCCATTAATAGGTGGTATCGGCTTGCTCGGGCGTTTTTTTGGGCACGGGACTGAAATGGAAGATTAAATATTGCTATACATATAAGGCATATCGCTATAGCAAGTTTGTGTCTCGTTTGGTTTACAAAAGGAGAGTTAGATCTATTATTCATATTTATTTTTTATCAAAGAAACTTAACGGACAGCTATCTATCCATTTTAACACCGACAATCCGTTTTCAAACTGGATTGACCGCCAAATATAACGCCCGTCCGACCCCTACACGCAACGAACCCCGGGACGCTGTAGTGTCGCCCCGGTGCTCGCCAAACCAATAGTACGTGCCATTTTCGTAAATAACACCGCCTCCATGCGCGTTTATATGTTTGCCATTGTTATCGGGCCATACCAAACCCGAAACAATTTTTTGTGCGTTTACAGAAAAGTAAACTAAGGAGAGGATAACATAAAAGGTAATTGTTTTCAAAATTTGCTGTGTTTATTTTGCTGCCACCATTTCAGTTCCCCATTTGTAATTAGGTTCCGGGCCCATTTCAAACACAAGGCTTCCGCCGGCGACGATTTCGTTATGGTGGAACCTTGGTATGTTTAATGGTTTACCGTTAAGTGTAGCAGATTGGATATACTTATTCTTATCAGATACATTATGCGCTATGATCTCGAATTTGCCCGGTGTTGCCCCATCTAATTTAATGGTAACCTTAGGGAATAGCGGGCTACCGATATCGCAATACCCGGTTAAGTTATCTACGTGATAAAAGCCCATGGCACTTGATACATACCAGCCAGATTGCTGCCCATAATCATCCATACCGCACATACCGGCCGGGGTAGGGCGGTATAACGTTTTTTGAATCTCCCTTACAACCGCCTGGGTTTTCCACGGCTGCCCCGAGTAGTTATACAGGTAGGGAATATGGCGATATACTTCGTTGCCATGCGCATACAGGTTCAAAAAGCCGGTTACGTCGCGCAGCGGGAACGCTTTGGCCGGCATTGGTGTGTTAAACATGGTATCTAACCTTGCTGAAAATCCTTTAGGCCCGCCTAACAGATCAACCAGACCGGGAATATCACCCATCACATAAAACAAGTAATTCCATGAGTTGCCCTCGCGGAAAATACTTTCGGCATGTACATCATAAGGGTCAATTAATAACCAACTGCCATCTGCATGGCGCGGCATAAAGAAACCTACAGAAGCATTGTAAACATTCTTGTAGTTTTTTGACCGTTCAGAGAATAGTTTATAATCGGCCATCTTACCCAATTCCTTAGCATATTCGGCCAATACATGGTCGCTATAGGCTAAACCAAGCGAGTGGTTAATACAGTTATTAACTACACCAATTGGCACATATCCGTACTTGCGATAAGCATCGCCAATTGCTCCGCCGCCGGTCATAGCTTCTTCGCGAAGCTTGGCATAGATCTCTGCCAGGTTAAAGTTTTTAAAGCCACGTTTGTACATACCCAACGGTGCCCATGCCGACCCTATACCCCAAAACTCACCACTCCATGACCACCTGCTGCCCAGGTTGTTTTTATCACGGTTTTCAAGGCGATCATTAAACCAATCGCGGCCACGCATAAATATCCTTACCGTCCATGGCGTGCAAAAAGCACCACCCTGCCAGCCACCTGCATACGCCGGGCCTTCGGTTAAATGGTACATAGATGTATAAAAGTTCTTGCGGTCAAAATCGGCACCACCATCTACAGTAATATGGCTCAATACATCATTCCATTGCGCGACAGCCATTTGATGTACCGATTCGAAATCCATACCCGGTATTTCTTGTGCAAGGTTACTGGCGGCTTCCTCCGCACTGTTTTTAGAAGTGCCAACTTTAATCAATACCTGCTCGCCGTTAGTGGTGTTAAAAGTAACGTAGGCCCCAACGGGAGTGCCGGTTGCTGTAGATGAATTAGCTGTGATTACATCATTTTTCCAGGTGCCCGACAGCGCGAAATCTTTACTGAACACTGCACGGAAATAGATTTTGGTACGGCCTGAATTTTGATAGCCCTCTATAGTACGTTTATCAATAACGGTAACTGAGGCATCAGTAGCTTCAGGGCGGCTGTTACCCAGGTCAATTAAAACGTTGGCCTGTTTTGTAGCCGGGAAAGTATAGCGGTGCATACCGCAGTTTTTAGTGGCGGTCAATTCGGCCTTGATGCCGTATTTGGTCAGGAATACAGTATAATATCCTGCGGATGCGTTTTCTCTTAATGTATCTTTCGTTGAACGGTAACCAATAAACGGATGCTCTATAGTGCCAGGGTCGGTAGTGATACCGCCAACAGTTGGCATAAACAATAAGTAATTATCTTTACTGTACTGCGCATTAAAATGGGTAAAGCCCATAATTGACCCATCATCATACCTGTAACCCGAGCCACGAACGTGATAACAGCAACCGTCAAAGCCGCTTACCGGGCCAAGCTGTAATGTTCCGTTAGGGTCCGGCACTTTAGCCGCCGGGTTTACACTGCCGTAATACAGATCCTCGTTAGGGGCAGGGTTATTGCCTAAATGATTTTTGTCCATCATTGGGGCGGTGCCTACCATTGGGTCGACATAATCAACCGGGCGAAGCTGCTTTTTTTGAGCATTTGCTAATGTTGTTGCAAACACCAGGGCAGTAATAGCGCCTGTAGCAATAAATGATTTTTTATAGTTGTTTAACATATCGTTATCTGTTATTTGTATTCTACAACAATTAGCGAATTTGGCTCGATGTGCATTTTTACACTATTGCCGGTTTTTGAAAGTGTGCTGGCTGCATCTTCCGGCAGTGTTAAGGTTTTAGTTGCTGTAGCTATTTTTGCGAAGTCAAGCGATACATCAATCGCGGTTTCGTTTATGTTTTCTACAACAAAGGTGTTATCGCCAAAAAGATATAATTCGACCTTGCTTGGCGCATCAAATTTTATCTCGAACGGTGCCAACAGCTTGTCGCGG
>JACMRC010000469.1 GCA_014376655.1 Mucilaginibacter sp.
ATTCTCGTCGGGACCACCATTAAACGCTCTTTTCATAAACGGAAAGAGCGTTTTTTGCTTAATGGGTAAAATTATAGGGCAAATTTTAGTGAGTTAAAAAGGATAAAATTGGGGTCGATTTGAACCAAAATTATTTTTATAAACCATTTATGTTTAAAGGCTCAGGGCGCTAAAAAGGACAATTAGCCCCCGGGTGCAGGCCCTCTTTAGCCAGCGCCAAATGCGGTGTGCCATTTTTATAGGTCACAATCCAGATGCTGTCGAAGTCATCAGCTGCCCAGTGTAGCTCTTGGTTAATACCGAGTGCTGCCACCAGATGTGGAATTGCTTTATGTTCCCAGACCAGCAGCACCGTGCCCGATCTGGAGCGGATATCACGGGCAACCGATTTATAATCCTGTTCGTCATAATTGCTATTAATAGGAAGGCCGTATTTAACGGCAAAGGGCATAATTGTCTGGTACATCCGGGCACTGCTGGTTTTATCGCCAGTACTTATAGTAGGTACAAGTATAGCTGATGGCAAACCAAAACGGGAATGCAGCAATTCCGGCAGCTGTAGAGCCCGGTTCAACCCTTGGCAGCTCAGATTGCTGCCCTTTTCTGGTTTTTCTCCATGACGGATGATGATGATTTTAAGATCAGCATTCTGGCTGTAAGCCATAGCCGAAAACAGACAACTGCATAAGCAGAAAAAAATGATTTTACTGTATTTGCTCATAATAGTTTAACCATAAAGCGCAATGATTGTTTAAACTGATCCGGGACATACCCTTTAGAAAATGCTCCCTATACCGAAGCCGGTGTCGGGATCGGTAATATTTTTAAAGTGTTGCGTGTAGATGGTATTGAACGATTTAACTACCTTGAACATCCTGGCGTTTCAAAATATGGGATTAAATTGACGCTGAACATAGACCTTTAGTAACAATTGAGCAGTAATTAAAAGGTAATTCTGCAATTGATATAATATAAACATAGGTAAATTTCAAACTAAACCGGGAAAAAAGGCTTTATTCCAAAAATCATAAATCCAATTACGTTTAGGTTTATTAATCAATCACGTCTTTTTTTGTACTGGTAAGAAATATAACCGTTGCAAGTATGGCAACTAAAAAAATAGCGCTCGTTATTGCCGTACCAAATCCCAATCCGCCTTCTTTTGTTGATTGTGACAGGAAGTCTCCGATGGATGCACCCAGGGGCCTCGTTAAAATATAGGCTACCCAGAATGCGAGTATCTGATTTAATTTTAAATACTCATAACCAATATACACCAGGCCGATAGTTGCCCCGAATATAATTGCTGAAAGCAAATAACCTAATTTAAAGGTCTCGGCCAGTAGGTCTCCGGAGGCAGTTCCCAGCGCAAATGTGAAAAGAATAGTGAGCCAGTAAAATACTTCACGCCTCTTCGTATCAATCTCGTGAATGGATAGCGTCTTTTCGACTTGATACCAAATGCCAAATATAGCTGCTAAGATTACAGCAAAAACAACTGTCGTAGTGATAAGGGATATGCCCAGATTATCTGTAAGGTTATCGGTAATAAGAGTGCCAACAACACTTATGAGTACAACAGCGATCCAATAATATGTTGGGAAATATCTCCTGGACTTGAACTGAAAAAAAAGAGCAACTAATAATAGTGCCCCCATCACCAGAGTTGTACCTGTAAGCCCAAGGTTTAGCTGCGTATTTAAAAAGTCGGCGGCAGTTTCGCCTACGGTGGTGCATAATATTTTAATAATCCAAAAATAAAGCGTGATTTTTGGCACCTTGTTTAACATTGCTTCTGGTATGTTTTTCATGGTAAAACTTGAAGTTTTGAGATTGAGGGGGGTATTAAATAACTGATTGTTTAACTGTTTAAAACTGAAATTGTTTGGCTCTCATCATATTGCAAGTATGCAAATACCTAAAAATTAATTTTACAAATATGGGGGCCATTCTTTAAAAGCTTAATTTAAATCAGAATTAATCTTTATGATTGTCAAAACGAACGATGCACCCTTACCGTACAAAGTTATTCTGGCTTATAGGTATTGCTACGCTAATTAGAATTGGTTTTTCATTTACTACCCAGCTGAGTAACGTAGAAGTATATTATTGGTCGTGGTCAATCTTATAAAGGATAATCTTTCTTTTTATACAAAAATATATACATTTACTTGCAAAGTACCTGGCCATGCACAAGTCGTTTTTGTTTAAGTTTAAGTTAGCCGTTCTCTTGCTTTTTGTTTGCGTAGGCTTAAAAGCCCAGGACAGCCAAATAAAACCAGCATTTGATTTCCCGACCAAAGAGATATACGACTTGCATGTAGACAAGCATGGCTTTTTATGGATAGCCAGCGATTATGGCGTAGCCCGGTACGATGGTATTAACTGTGTTCATTTTAGCAGCCCGCGTCAAATTTCATTAGGGTGTGCCAATTTATTGGAAGACAACCATGGCCGCATCTGGTTCAATAATTTCAACGGACAGATCTTTTATATCGATCATGAAACCGTAACGCTGGCAGAAAGCTACAACTATAAAAACGAGAGCAATTATCCCAGGATGGTCCTATTTCATGACCAGCTTTTGGCAACATCAGACAAAGGCCTTTTTGTGCTAAACACCCAAAATTTAACCGGTAAATACATCAGCAATAACACCTATACATCAAGCCTGGCAGTATTAAAAGACCAGGTATTGGTTCATGGTGATAAAACCTGGTATTCGTATAAAGCGGCAACCGGCCTAAAAAAACTAACTTATAGCGGCGACGATCAAATTCAGGGCAATGTTTACACCGTGGCCAATAACACCTATCATGATACCGTGTACATGATGGCCAACCCTTCGGGTACAGTTAAAAAGTTGCTGGTACAAAACGACACGGTAAAGCAATACCAACAAATAAAGTTTAACAGTTTTATAAACACACTCTCTATAACACCCGGCAACCAATGGATAAACACTAACGATTGCAGCTACTCGTTAAAAAATGGTGAAAAAATAAAGGGGTATAACCTGTCTGATATAGTAACTGACCTTGAAGGGAATAGATGGTTTAGCAGTTTATACTATGGGCTGTTGATACAACACAAGAAAGATATAGCTACTAAAACAATAGTACCCACTTTAAATAACGACGACCTTGTAGTAAGCATCAAAAGATATCAAAACCAGTTATTGCTGGGCACCCAAAAGGGCTTCCTAATGCTTTATGATCCGGTTTCAAAAAGCACAAGTTTTAAGATCAAGGTATCGCCTGCCACAGGGTCAATAAATAATATTTACGCTATTAATCAGGATGAATATATCGTAGCTTCTTCGCTTGCTACCTATAAGGCTAATATACCCGCAAAAAAGGTGACAGAGCTGGTTAACATTAAAACAGTAAAGCAGCTATGTTATGATGATAAGGCCATTTACATAGCATCAACAAGTGGCCTGTTTGTTATACCGAACGCAAAATCAGAGCTGTTAAACAAAAAGATCATGGGCGCGTTTGGCAATATATTTAAATATAGCCCTGCCGATAATTATTTTTACCTTAGGGTACGAAGCCGGGCAATTGCCTATTTTCCGGATCAGGCTTCATTGTTTGTAACCATTAAAAGCGGCTTATTTAAAATTGACAAAAATGGTATGAAACCGTTTTTATTTAACAACGAGCAGGTTTACGCCGCCTCGTTGTCCTACATGGATCACCGGTTCTATATCGGTACTATCAGCAACGGTATGTTGGTAGTCGAAAAAAACAGCATCAAACATATTTCTGTTCAAAACGGCCTTTTTTCAAAGTCGATATTTAAAATTAAACCTATCGATAAAAATTTATGGATAGTTGGGTCAGGCCCATTACAGGTATTTAACACGCAAAAAATGGCGTTGGTTGACAATTATGAGTTTCCGGACCGTAGCGCATCGCACGTGTTTGATCTTGATGGAGTGGGCAGGATGATTTATTTAGCTACATCGTTAGGGCTTGATAATTTCCCCCTTGTAAAAAATTCAATTGATAAGAAACTGAAGAATTACCTGTTATATGTTAAGGTAAACAATAAAATATCAACCGAAACCAGTAGCCGCAAACTATCCTATTCAGAAAACAATGTGCTATTTAACATTGGCATACCGGCCTATTTAAAAGCCAAAGACATTTACATAAAATATTGCCTGGCAACAAAAACAGATAGTACCTGGTTAACAACCGAACCCGGTGAGCGAACCATCCGTTTCTCGTCATTAATGCCCGGAACATATACGTTAAAAGCCATCGCCGTAGACCCCCGGTTAGGAATGGCCGACACCATGATTAAATATGATTTTACAATAGCCGAACCCTGGTGGGGCGGCATAGGCTTTAAACTAATTTTAGGGTTTGTGTTGCTGTTAATCATTTTATACGGGTACGTAACCATGCTCCTTAAAAGGTTATCGTTAAAAAAAGCATTTGATACACAACAGCAATTAATTTTGGCCGAAAGACAAAGAATAAGCGCCGAAATGCATGACGATATTGGGTCGGGGGTATTTGCTATCCATTCGTTTGCCCATACGGCCGGCAAAAAAGAAAATGTAAGCCCGGAGATAGGCGAGATAGAAAATATGGTAACCGACCTGTCGGCAAAAATACGAGAGGTTATATGGAGTACCAATGTGGGTAATGATAACCTGGAAAACTTGTTTTATTATACGTATGTACAGATCAATAAACTATTTGAACACTCAGAAATAGATCTTGTATACGAATTGCCTGATGATATTATCGACCTGAAAATCACCGGGCTAAGCCGAAGAAATATATACCTGTTGGTTAAGGAATTGGTGCATAACGCCATCAAGCACTCAAAAGCTACCACTATAGAATTAAAAATGTTCGCAGACAAGCAAACGCTCCATATTTCGGTTGATGATAATGGCGTAGGGATAAATCCGGACAATGCGCGGCCAAACGGTATGGGGCTTGGAAATATTAAGTCGAGGGTTGAAAAATTTAACGGTACCCTTTTGATAGAAAATAACGGAGGTGCCCACATAAGTATTAAGATCCCGCTTAGCGCGCTGCAGGTTGTTGAGTTTGACAAAAAGCTAAACAAATGGCAGTTATTTATAACCAAGCTCTTAAAAGTTCCGACAGATACAGAAGGTGATAAATAGGGTATGGTATGACTGACCTTTTAATCCACCAATGGTTTGATTTAAAAACTATTCATAGCTTTATAAAACCGTGAAGGAGATAATTGACATAGTAGCCGCTTTTAACGAAGCCGACAAGCAAGGAAAAAAAACTGCCCTGGCTACGGTTGTGCTGGTTGAGGGTTCGGCGTACCGACGGGCAGGCGCGCGCATGTTAATTACCGAGGATGGCCGGCTAACCGGCGCCATAAGCGGCGGCTGTTTAGAAGGCGATGCCCTGCGCAAGGCCCGCTTAGTTATACTGCAACAGCAACCAATGCTGGTAACTTATGACACTACCGACGATGATGATGCAAAATTAGGTGTGGGCCTGGGGTGTAATGGCATTATCCATATCCTGATAGAGCCAATTTCCACGCAGCCAAACAACCCCATAAATTTATTAAAGGCGATAGTAAATAACCGAAAGCCGGCAGTGCTGGTTACGCTGTTTTCTGTTGATGACCGTAAAGCGCCGCAACCGGGTACTTGCTTATGTATTACTAAAACAGATCAACTGGTAAACGGGATAGAAACCGCACCTTATTTTGGTGCTTTGCAAAGCGATGCGGAAAGGGTATTAAAAGATCAACGGTCGGCAAATAATATATATACCGACAGCGCAGTTTATACCGCATTTATCGAATATGTACAACCCGTCATCTCGTTGGTTGTAATAGGGGCAGGTAATGATGCTATCCCCCTAACCAAAATAGCGGCGGTACTGGGCTGGGACATTACGGTTATTGACGGACGTAACAACTACGCCCTGCCCGAACGTTTCCCATCGGCCAACAAAGTAATAGTAGCCCGGCCCGAGCAGGTGTTGAACCATATAGAACTAACCGAGTGGACTGCCTTTGTGCTGATGACCCACAATTATATTTATGAGCTAAACCTGTTAAAAGAACTATTACCATTAACCCCACCCTACATCGGAGTCCTTGGCCCAAAAAAGAAACTGGACCGCATGTTAACCGAACTGGAAAATACCGGCACCAAAATAACTCGGGAGCAGCTCGACAAAATTTATGGCCCGACGGGACTGGATATCGGGTCGGAAGGAGCGGAAGAAATTGCCTTGTCGGTAGTCGCCGAGATCAAGGCGGTACTGTCTGCACGTAACGGTTTATCGCTTCGCAATAAATCTGTGAATATTCATGCTAAAACGGTATCATAACATGCTAAAGTGGTATTTAAACGGGCACAAATGGTTGTTTTTTGTAGCTTTTTGCATGGTTATGTTTTGCGTTCAATCGGTTAACGCCCAAGGGGTGAAACAGGAATTGGTAGAAGCTTTTTTAAAGGATGCCATCGACATGAAAATACCCGACGAGCAGTTGATAAAAAAGTATATGTGTAATGACCTCCCTATACCAAAAGACGAAAAAGCCCGCGGGGCACACGAGTTCTTCACCCAACAGGTTTACAGGTTCAGGATGATGTTGCTCGGGCAATCAAAAAAGATAACCGATAACTTCGGCAACGCCATAACAGCCTATAAAAATCTGCCTGAAAATGAGCGAAATGTAATGATAGAGGAGAAAGACGAGGACAACGTGTTCCGCTTTAAAGGCGAGCAAAACCTTGTGTTTAATATCCTGGTAAGTAACGGCAGGATTTTGACTTTCACCACAATGAATAAAGGCGATAGATGGGTGTTTTTAATGCTTTGTGCTTGATATGGCAGCATTAATTATACTCGCGGCTGGTGCTTCAAGCAGGATGGGGTTCCCTAAACAAACCCTGTTATACAAGGGACGCACCCTGTTAGAGATAACGATAGAAGCCGGACTAAAATCCAAATGTCGACCTGTTACGGTGGTATTGGGAGCCAACTCGGAGAAGATTGAGCCGGGGATAAAAGACTACCCCATCAACATCATCCATAACCCCGATTGGGAAACTGGCATGGGTTCTTCCATCGCGTTAGCAATTAAGGGGATACAGAACGATACAAGTATTAACCAGGCGGTTATAATGCTATGCGACCAGCCCTTTGTGACCAGTCGGCTGATTGACAGCATGCTTTATAAACAGCAGGAAACTAATAAAAGAATCATTGCCTGTAATTATAAAGATACTATAGGTGTACCTGTGCTATTCAACCGGGCGCTCTTTGATGAGCTGATCGGCTTACAGGGACAGGAAGGCGCA
>JACMRC010000470.1 GCA_014376655.1 Mucilaginibacter sp.
GAGAGCCAGGCACAACGTTTAGCTGATGCGGGACTATATGCCTACAACCACAACTTAGATACGTCAGAAGACGATTATAAACGTATCATCACCACACGTACTTATGATGATCGTTTACAAACGTTAGAACATGTGCGTAAAGCCAAGATCTCGGTTTGCAGCGGTGGTATCATCGGCTTAGGCGAGTCAACCGCTGATAGGATCTCGATGTTAAAGACCTTGTCTAATTTGCCGCAACACCCTGAGTCAGTACCTATCAATGCACTGGTACCGGTTAAAGGTACACCATTGGCTGATCAGCCACGGGTATCTGTTTGGGATATGGTAAGGATGATAGCAACAACGCGTATCATTATGCCTAAAACGGTAGTGCGCCTATCAGCAGGCCGTACAGAAATGAGCACGGTTGAGCAGGCGTTCTGCTTTATGGCAGGTGCCAATTCCATCTTCGCCGGCGAGAAGCTGTTAACGACGCCAAACCCGTCATTTGATGAGGATATGGCTATGTTTGAGCTGTTGGGCCTAACCCCACGCAAAGCCTTTAAAAATGGCCGCCCTGAGATTAAAGAGATTAAGGAAATGAGTATTAATGAGGTGATATAATATCGCCAACTTGTCATTTTCGAAACGAAGTGAGAGATCTTAAACAATATGCGACGGATCGCTTGTTTAAGATTTCTCACTCGTTCCTCGTATCGAAATGACAAACTTTCTTAAAAGTTTACACCCTCACCCCCAACACCCGTCTCCACGCAAATCGCGTTAGCCTGTTAAAACCATTCCAGCTGTCTACAAATTCTATAATGTCTTTAAGGCAGTTATCGGCAAACTTTTGTTTGAAGTTTTTTGATGCCAGTTTGTAAGTTTGGTCGGGATCAGTCATGCCTATACGCTCATAGATCTCGCGCTTAACGTACAAGGTGCGTACAAACAGGATGTTGAACAGGATAACATAGCTGTATAACGTCCGTTTAATATATCCGGCTTTAGCCGAGTAGTTTTTTAATAACGCCTTAGTAAATAGAATATGCCGCCCTTCCTCAATATTATGCAGGTCGAACACCTTCTTTAGTACCGGGTATATATTAGCTGCGCGGCGGGCATGGTTGCCGTAAACGTCGGTCACTAACTCAATGGATACGCTGCCCATAAACAGGTAGTCGGCAGGCAGGTATTTGTTGCTAAACTCGCCAAAGAACTTATGCAGCCCACTTTGTTTGATAGGTTTGCCACCAATTTTGGCAATGGCCTGTGCAAACATCTCCTGGTGACGGAACTCTTCTATCAACTCGCGGATCAAAAACTGGTGTTCTACACTATCTGCCGGTAGGGTAATTAAATATCGCGTCATAAACACGCAAAACAGGCACTCGCCCCAGGCGTATGATGCTATAACCTGCACCAATTCATGCCGCCCCAACTCCAGTTTTTGGGTAGGAGTTAGGGTTTCATAAATATCAAGCCCTTGTAACGATGTTAAAGTTTCGGGAAGGAAAATATCGCCGGGCTCAGGCTCCAATTGCCAGGGAATGTAGGTTTCCGGCATAAGGGGGCGCTCCCTGCTTATCTTTATTAACCTTTCTACCTCTTTAGCATCCATATAATAAATATACGGTGTATTAACCAAACACGTTGCTCAGCAGTTTTATTCAGCAATAATTTTTACATCAATATTACCGCGCGTGGCTTTCGAGTAAGGGCAGCCTTTGTGTGCGGCATCCGCCAACTTTTGCGCTTTTTCTGTATCAATTCCGGGTACATGCACATGCAGCTCTGCCGATAACGCGTAGCTTGTAGGCCCTTCCTGGTTAAAGCTGATGTGTACATCAACAGTAGCCTCGCTAACATCCACACCATCGCGCTTACCTACAGAACCTAACGCACCTAAATAACAAGCGCCCCAGGCACCGGCAAATAATAATTCAGGATTGGCGTAGCCATCTTCGCCACCCATGGCTTTTGGTGCTTTTAAATCCAGGTCGATTATGCCATCTGATGATTTAATATGGCCATCGCGACCGCCTTTAGCGGTGACAACGGCAGTATATAGTTTTTCCATGTTTAGTTAACCACCTATATCATGATATGTTTCGATTATCCACCGACAACTACTCGCAGGAATATTAATAATTGTTCACATTGAAAACAAAATACTAAAAATATTAGTATTTTTGATTGCTATGAACGAGGAGAGGATAACAGAGAAATTAAATATTTTGGCCGATGCTGCTAAGTACGATGTGTCGTGTGCATCAAGCGGCAGCAAGCGCAAAAACGATAACAAGGGCTTGGGTAACGCCAGCAACGGCATCTGCCATAGTTATACCGAAGACGGGCGTTGTGTTTCGTTGTTAAAAATCTTGTTAACCAACCATTGTATTTTTGATTGTGCTTATTGCGTGTCGCGTAAGAATAATGACATTCAACGTGCCGCTTTTACCGTTCAGGAAGTGGTTGATCTTACTATCAATTTCTATCGGCGTAATTATATAGAAGGCCTGTTTTTAAGCTCGGGTATTTTTAAGGATGCCGATTATACGATGGAACGATTGGTGCGCATAGCTAAAAAACTACGTACCGAGCATAAATTTAACGGCTATATCCACCTCAAATCCATCCCCGGCGCAAGCGACGAATTAATGCGCGAGGCAGGATTATATGCCGACAGGCTTAGCGTAAACCTGGAAATGCCCACGGAGGAAGGTTTAAAGCTACTTGCTCCCGATAAAAACCGCCAGGACATGATAGACCCCATGCAGTTTTTAAAGGACGAGATCATATTAAGAAAGGAAGAAAAGAAGCTATTTAAAAAAGCGCCTATGTTTGCCCCGGCAGGGCAGAGTACGCAAGTAATAGTTGGTGCGACGCCAGAAACAGATCAGCAGGTATTACAATCAGCTAATTACTTTTATAAGAACTATAATTTAAAGCGGGTTTATTATTCGGGTTATGTGCCGGTTTTGGCTGATAAACGTTTACCTGCGCTAAACACCAGCGTGCCCATGGTGCGCGAGAACAGGCTATACCAGGCTGACTGGTTGATGCGGTTCTACGGTTTTAATGTGAATGAGATTGTTAACCAGCAGCAGCC
>JACMRC010000471.1 GCA_014376655.1 Mucilaginibacter sp.
ATCTTATATATTATAATGTTTTCGTTTTGTTATTTTAAATACATCCATAAGACGAGCTCATTTACAAAACGTTACAGCCAAATGGTGTATAAACGACACATGCCCTGTTTTACTCGGTGAACGCCGTATAAGTGTCGGTGAAATGGGAAAGAAAATTAGAGGGGGATGACAATAGAAACGATAAATTGAACGTAGAAACGCAAAGCTTTGCGTCTATTTGCGCGCAATGCCTGTCAGCGGGAGACGCAATGCATTGCGTCTCTACGGTGGGTATTACAGGTAATACTTCTCGCCGTTAAATTTAATTTTACCTGCATCAAGCAAAAGGCGGATAGTATCAAGGCGTTCTTTTTCTATGCCGCTTTTAATCGAAGTAATTAATGCATCCAATTCTAAGGGCGCGGCGGCAAGCAATTGGGCAATCTCGGTGGTAATATCATCAAAAACATCAGTAGCATTTTGCTTGCGCTTTTCTTCGAGGCATACATCGCATAAGCCACATTTGTCAGAGTTTGGCTCATCAAAATAAGCTAACAACAGTTGGCTGCGGCATTGGCTGTGCGAGCAATAAGCAAACACCGCCCGCATTTTATTTAAATAGGTAGCCTTACGCTGTTCAAGATATTGCTTGTTGATATATACATTATTAGGGTGCTGCCTTGATTTAAGGTAAGTAACCTGCGGCTGATCATTTTGCGGGAGGTAGCTTAGTATATTATATTCCTGCAATTGCTTTAGGCCTTCTATTACCTGCTGCACGCTAAGGTTACCACGACGGGCCACATCAAACTCTTTTAAATTTACATAATTCTCGAACGCGCCCCCGTATGATCTTAATAACGTTTTTATAAACCCATCCCACCCCACGTTCTGGATCTGGAAATTATACAACTGCTCGTTAAATACCTCAAACCTAAACCGCGAGGGTAAAAACACACTTTCATTAAACGACAGATATTCGGCTTGCTCTAAAAATTTAAGGGCGCTTAAGGTTTTTATAACATCCAGCTTGTATTTGGCACAAAAAGCGCCCAGGTCAAGGTCAAAGCTTATCCCCGCCCCTGCGCCGTAGGCTACCGAGTAGAAATTAGACAAATAGTGATAAACCAGCTTTATTTCATCTATCGCCGGGAAGCTTAGCTCAAAGATCTTTTGCTGCCTTGCTTTATCCGCATTGTTATGTAATAGCACAGCATAGGCTTTCTTTTCATCGCGCCCCGCACGGCCCGCCTCCTGGTAATAAGCTTCCAGGCTTTCGGGCATATCTTTATGTATCACGAAACGCACATCGGGTTTATCAATCCCCATCCCGAAGGCATTGGTAGCTACTATAATGCGGGTTTTGTTGGTTTTCCAACTCTCCTGCTTTTTAGAGCGTTCATCGGGTGTTAGGCCTGCGTGGTAGTAATCGGCTTTAATACCATTGTCGTTATAAAATTTTGCTATCTCGGCACACTCTCGCCGACTGCGTACATATACAATACCGCTGCCCTTTACGCCTTTGGCAATGTCCAGCATCTTCCGGAATTTATTCTCTTCGTGCTGTACTACATAGCTTATATTTTTACGCTCGAAGCTTTTCTGGAAAACTATCCCATTTTTAAATTGAAGTTTATCCTGTATATCCTCGCGCACCTCGGCAGTAGCAGTGGCAGTCAATGCCATCACAGGCACGTCCGGGTGCAGGTTACGCAGATCGGCAATGTGCAGGTAAGCCGGGCGGAAATCATAGCCCCATTGCGAGATACAGTGCGCCTCATCAATTGCAAAAAGATTTACCTTCATGTATTTGATGCGTTCCTGCACCAGTTCAGACAATAAGCGCTCGGGCGACAGGTATAAAAACTTAACCTGCCCGTAAATACAATTATCCAGCGCCAGATCAATTTCGCGTTTGCCCATGCCTGCGGTAATGGCAACGGCTTCTATACCTTTTTCTTTCAGGGTCTCAACCTGGTCTTTCATTAAGGCTATCAACGGCGATACTACTATACACAACCCTTCTTTAGCCATTGCCGGCACCTGGAAACATACAGATTTGCCCCCGCCCGTAGGCAATAGCGCCAAAGTATCATGCCCTAACAATACAGATTGGATGATATCCTCCTGCATTAGCCGGAAGACATCATGGTTCCAATAAGTTTTTAGTATTTCCTGTATTGTCATTGTATTGTGGCAATCCCAAAACTATTAATAATGCGCAATAGTTTTAACTTAGCGTTTTAATAAAAATATTAACTGATGAAGCTCCTTAAGATAACAATTATATTATTAGCTATCGCCTGTACCGCACAGGCACAAAAATGGAACGTAGAAGCGCCCCCCGGCCCATCTAAAAAAGTTACTATCAACACTACCGAGGGTACCTGGATGAACCTGGATGTAAGCCCCGATGGTAAAACCGTGGTATTTGATCTTTTAGGCGATATATATAGTATACCTATTGCCGGTGGTAAAGCCACCTTATTGTCAGGCGGCCACTCGTACGAAGTACAACCCCGCTTTAGCCCCGATGGTAAATTAATATCCTTTACCAGCGACCGCGAAGGTGGCGACAACATTTGGATAATGAATGCCGATGGCAGTAATCGCCATGCGGTAACTAAAGAAAGTTTCAGGTTATTAAATAACGCATCGTGGTTCCCTAACGGGCAATACTTTGTAGCACGTAAGCATTTTACGGGTACACGCTCATTAGGTGCCGGCGAAATGTGGATGTACCATAAAAATGGCGGCGACGGTATCCAATTAACCAAACGCAAAAACGACCAGCAAGATGCAGGCGAGCCAATTGTATCGCCTGATGGCAAGTTTGTTTATTGGAGCGAGGATGTTACGCCCGGCCCTTCATTTGAATACAGCAAGGATCCTAACAAGGGTATCTATGCCATAAAACGTTTAAACCGCGAAAACGGAAATATAGAAACCGTTACCGGCGATGCAGGCGGCGCTTGTCGCCCCCAATTATCGCCTGATGGCAAACTATTAGCATTTGTAAAGCGTGTAAGGTTAAAATCTGTGTTATTCCTGCATAAAATGGAAACCGGCGAAGAATGGCCGGTATATGATGACCTGTCGCATGATCAACAGGAAACATGGGCAATTTTTGGCGTTTACCCAAACTTTGCCTGGACACCAGACAGCAAGAACATTATTTTTTATGCTAAAGGTAAGATCTGGAACTTAGATACTACAACGCTTGGTGCTACTCAAATTCCGTTCGAGGTTAGCTCGGCACAAACTATTACCGAATCATTACACTTCCCTCAAAAAGTTTTCCAGGAAGAGTTTAATGTTAAAATGATAAGGCAGTTAACTACATCGCCTGATGGAAAACGTGTCGCATTTAACGCTGCAGGTTTTGTTTATGTAAAAGATTTGCCAAGCGGCGAGCCTATGCGTGTAGATACTTTAACTGATTTTGAATACGATCCGCAATTTAGCCCCGACGGTAAATCGTTAGTGTATGTTGGCTGGAGCGATGCCTTAAAAGGCGCGGTTAACGTGGTTGACCTTACTACTAAAACCGTAACCCGCATAACAGCCGATAAAGGATTTTATTACACGCCAAAATTCTCAAACCGTGGCGATAAGATTATCTACCGAAAAGGCGAGGGTAATGAGGATTTGGGTTATGCATTTGGTGTTAACCCGGGTATATATGTTATACCTGTAACAGGCGGCACCCCGCAATTGATCCTTGATAATGGCATTAACCCGCGTTTCTCTGCCGATGACAGCAAGATCTATTTCCAGAGCCGCGAGGCCGGCAAAAAAGCCTTTAAGGTGATGGACCTGAGCGGTGCTAATTTACGTACGCTATATACATCAGCTTATACCACCCAGTTTGAGCCAAGCCCTGATGGTAAGTGGATGGCTTTTACCGAGCTATTTAACTGCTATATAACCCCAATGGTTAATACCGGCAGCCCGCTTGATTTGTCTGCAACTAATAAGTCTATCCCGCTAACAAGATTAACTAAAGATGCCGGTACCTACTTACACTGGAGCAAAGACAGCCAAAAATTAAACTGGTCCCTTGGGCCTAAATATTTCAGCCGTGATATTAAGAACGGGATTCCGTTTGTTGAGGGCGGTACAGATAAAGCCACAGGTTTAGATACTGCAGGTATTGATATCGGCCTAAAATTAAAAACTGATGTGCCCGATGGCATGATAGCTTTCACTAACGCGCGTATCATCACCATGAAGGATGATGAGGTGATAGAGAAAGGTACAATAGTTATCGATCATAATAAAATTGTAGCTATAGGAAAAACCGGATCCATTGAGATCCCTGCCGATGCCAAGGTTTACGATATTGCCGGCAAAACTATTATGCCGGGTATTATTGATGTACACGCACATTTACATCCAAGCCCTGATGGTGTTTCGCCACAACAGGACTGGAATTATTTTGCCAACTTATCCTACGGTGTTACCACCTCGCATGATCCATCCAGCAATACCGAGATGGTTTTTAGCCAATCGGAAATGTTGAAGTCGGGCCGTATGGTTGGGCCACGTGTTTACTCCACAGGTAATATATTATATGGTGCCGATGGCGATTTTAAAGTGGTTATAAATAGTTTGGATGATGCGCTATCACACTTGCGCCGTTTAAAAGCAGTAGGCGCGTTCTCTGTAAAAAGCTATAATCAACCGCGCCGCGAGCAGCGCCAGCAAATTATTGAAGCTGCGCGCCAGTTGCAAATGGAAGTTGTACCCGAAGGTGGATCAACCTTCTTTACTAATATGAACATGATACTTGACGGGCAAACCGGCATTGAACATGGCATACCTGTTTGGCCAATTTACAAGGATGTTAAGGCTTTATGGAACGATAGCAAAACCGCTTACACGCCTACCCTTATAGTTAGCTATGGCACCCAATTTGGCGAAAATTACTGGTATGACCGTACCGACGTTTGGAAAGACGAGCATTTATTAAACTTTACGCCAAAAGCTATAGTTGATTCGCGTGCGCGCCGTGTAACAAAGGCTGAATATGGCGAGTATGGGCATGTAGAGGTGTCTAAATATGTTAAAGCGATAAATGAGGGTGGCACTAAGGTTAACCTGGGCGCTCACGGTCAGCTACAGGGGCTTGGTGCACATTGGGAAATGTGGATGCTTGGCCAAGGCGGTATGACACCATTACAGGTGATCCGCTGTGCTACCATAAATGGTGCATCATATTTAGGTATGGATAAAGAGATAGGATCATTAGAAAAAGGCAAGCTTGCCGACCTTATCGTTTTAAATCAAAACCCGTTAGATGACATAAAAAACAGCAATAACATTAGATACGTGATGGTAAACGGCCGCTTGTACGATTCTGACAGTATGAACGAGATAGGTAACCACGAAAAATTGCGCCAGCGTTTCTGGTGGCAATTTAGCCGTGGCGACGGTGTTACCCTACCGGTTGGCAATACCGAAACTTATTTATTTACGAGTGACCATGGGGATTAAATAAATGCGGATGTCGGATTTTCGATTTCGGATTTATTTTAATAAACGTTTAGCACTATAAATCTCATAACACACCAACGCCCGGTTTCTTTCGATTCCGGGCGTTTTTTGA
>JACMRC010000472.1 GCA_014376655.1 Mucilaginibacter sp.
AAGTTATCGGCAGTAGGTATTTTCTTTTCGTCGCCCTCTATATGGGTATGTACATCAATAAAACCGGGCGCTACTATCAACCCACTTGCGTCAATAGTTTTGGTGGCTTTGCTGCGCGATAGGTCGCCAACTTTAACTATCTTATTTTTAACGACCCCCACATCGCCATAAAACCAGGGGTTACCGGTACCGTCAATTATCTTCCCGTTTTTTAGGATGATATCAAAATGTTGCTGCGCGAAAAGCAATGTGGGGAAGAAGCAAATTGCTATGAGAATTTTAATTTTCAATATCACCTTGTATGAATACGCATATTAATAAATGTTGTTTACTTGGCCTAATTATTAGCTAAAAAAACTTTAAATTTGTTATTATTAGGTTTGTAAACATAATCACGAGTCGTAATGGATGCTGAATTGAGTTTAAAGGAAATAATATCACAAGTGAAAAAACTGAATAAAGGAGAGAAAATTACTTTACTTCAAAGGATAACATTGCTTATAAGTAAGGAAGAAAAGTCAACTAAAACTGTTAAACTTTCTGACATATCTGGCTTGGGTTCATCTTTATGGCATAATATAAATGTTGATGAATATGTTGACAGTGAAAGAGAATGGTAGCCAGTGATTTTAGGCGAAAAAATATTTTTTTAGACACTGCGCCACTTATTTATTTTATTGAAGGGCATTCTGAATACCAGGAAAAACTACGAGAAATATTCGCGGCTAATGATAACGGCGAATTTACTTTTATCACATCATCCGTTACCCTGTTAGAGGTACTTGTAAAACCATTTCGGTTGGGTGAAACAAAATTAGCAGATCAATTAAAACCATACTAACAACCTCGAAACGTATTGAGATTGTTGAGATCACTAACGATATCTCCGTAAAAGCAGCAGAGCTAAGAGCAAAGTATAATTTGCGTACACCAGATGCAATACAAGCAGCTACTGCAATTGAATATAAAACAGCTTATTTTTTAACTAACGACGCGAGACTAAAATCTATTCTTGAAATAAACGCTATAACTTTGTCGGATTTGAAATAAACAGTTATTTCTTATGCTTATAAAACTTACCAAATACACCCAACGGCAATTTAATGCCCGATGTTGCCTGCAGGTAAAGTTCGCCTATCTCTAAGTTCTCAACTTTCGGGAAAGCACTCCTTATTAAATTTTCTACAATAACTGCCGAGAACCCAAGCGAGTAGGTATTTAATATCAGGAAATGTTCTTCGGGATCAAGCAATTGTACCACGTCCGTCATCATTTCATTGATATGGTCTTCCAGTTTCCATTTTTCGCCGTTAGGGCCATGGCCATAGGCAGGTGGATCAAGGATAATGCCGTTATACTTTTTACCGCGCTTTAGTTCGCGCTTTACAAATTTAAGTGCATCTTCAACAACCCAGCGGATATCTTTAAGTCCCGAAAGCTCCATATTCTCATTACCCCAGGTTACTACCTGTTTTATCGAATCGACATGGGTAGTATCTGCGCCTGCAGCTTTCGAAATTAGCGAGGCACCGCCGGTATAGGCAAACAGGTTTAAAACCTTAGGCTCGGGTGTTTTAAATTTTTTGATATTGCTGGATATATAATCCCAGTTCACTGCCTGCTCGGGGAAAATACCCAGGTGCTTAAACGAAGTAAGCGCTAACCTAAACTTTGTAGCAGCCTCGGGGTTTTTATATTCCACATGCCACCTATCAGGCGTAGCCGGACTTTTTTTGACCCACTCGCCCGATGTTGCCGAGCGCCCTTTAAAGCGGATATGGTGTAAACGCTGCCATTCGCTTTGCGGCAAAACCTTGCTCCAAACCGCTTGTGGCTCCGGCCTTATCAATATTACGTTGCCAAAGCGTTCCAGCTTTTCAAAATCGCCGCAGTCTATAAGCTCGTAATCTTTCCAGTGGGTGGGGGTAAGCAGTTGGATCATTCTTGTATGTTGTACGTATTACGTTATAAGTGATACGTTTTGATGTGGGGCAAATATAAGGATAACTGCATATTTAAAGGTGGTGTTAATTGGTTTTTCAGGAAAACTACATTTTGCCACATTAAATCACACGCGTGCACATCATTATCACACAAATTCACATCATTACTACATCAATTCACGCTATATCACACTGTATCACAGCAAGTATTTTACTTAAATAGCTGTATATAAGCGCGTAATATAAAAAATGCAATAAACTTGCTGAACAGGCATCTGCAAAAGTTCGCTGCCTAATCTTGCGGGGACAGACCTATACGAAAGTACAGAAAAAAGGTAGTAAACTGAAAAAAAAGAGCCGCTTTAGATGGGGTTTAAAGCAAGGTAATCGCTGGTTAAAGAGTTTAAAATCGATTTTACTAATTGGTTTTTGGGTAAGCTTCATTGCCGTAACATATTTGTTAGAATAGGCAAAACTTTTTTATGCACAAGGGATTATCTGTAATTTAGTCGCTAACAGAGATATGTGCATGAAAAATTTTAACACCAACTTATTTAAACTGCTTTTGCCGGCATTATTTCTTTCGGTAATTGCTAACGCTCAAAAACTTCCCAAAGTACAAACAGCCAGTATTGCTGCGCCGACTAATATTAAGATAGATGGTAAAGCAACCGAATGGGGCAATAAGTTCCAGGCGTTTAACCGTACTACCGAAGTTTATTATACGCTATCAAACAGCGCTACCAAATTATACTTAAC
>JACMRC010000473.1 GCA_014376655.1 Mucilaginibacter sp.
AAACGCGGCCTGGTTACCATATAACATTACAATTTCAAAACCCAGTAATCCGCTGTAAAAATCTAACGATTGTTGCAGGTCGCTTACTTTTAAATGTACATGGCCAATGCGGGTTTGGGCAGGAAGTTTATATTCGCTCATAATATTACATGTTTAAACATTTAAATTTAACCTATTTGATCTGCTTAATTGTTATTGCAATGTAATTTACGAAAACTAAGTTTTATCGCACCAAAATTATCTGATTAAATTAAACTACAAAAATAGTTTGGATTTAAATAAAAAGTATATATTTGAACGATAAATACAGTTTGGACTTTTCAAACATCCAATTGTATAAACCTAATATCGCATCTAAACCATCGCACTATGTATAAAAACATCCTGTTACTTGCGCTGTTGTTGGCATCCTTCACTGCTTCGGCCCAAAATAAAGCCGCAGTAAAAGGACGGATTATTGATTCGACAGCCAACACTGCGGTCGAATTTGTAACCGTTGCCGTATTAACTGTACAGGATACCTCATCCCTCCTCTTCTCCTACACCATAACCGATAAAAAAGGAACTTTTAATCTCCATAACCTGCCAGACGGTGTCCCATTAAAAATATTCATATCAAATGTGGCTTACCGGTCATATCGCAAACTAATTACGTTAAGTAAAGGTCAGAGCCTGGATTTGGGCAACGTTGCCCTCAGCCCAAACCAATTAAACGAGGTAGTAATAAAAGGCGAACGCGCACCTGTAGTTATTAATAAAGATACCATTGAGTTTAATGCCGAAGCTTTTAAAGTAAGGCCTAACGCGGTAGTTGAAGAGTTATTAAAAAAGCTCCCCGGAGTTGAAGTAAGCAACCAGGGCTTTGTAATGGTGAATGGCAAAACGGTAAAAAAAGTTTTGGTTGACGGTAGGGAGTTTTTCTCGAACGACCTGCGTATAGCCACCCGTAATATAGATGCCGACCTGATAGACAAGATACAGGTGTATGATGACCGCGAGGACGACCCTGACCATTTGGTTGACGAGGTATTGGTGCAAAAGATCATCAACCTAAAGTTTAAACGTAAGCTGCGCAAAAGCGTTTTTGGTAAACTTTCTGCGGGGGTCGGTACACGTGGCAGGTATGAAAGCGGTGCTTTCTTTAATATGTTTAGGGATACTTTGCAAATAAGCTTTCTGGGGATGAGCAATAATTTAAGCAACACAGGTTTTGATTTTAGCGATCTGTACAATCAGGGCGGGCTAAACCGTGGCGGGGGCAATATATTTTATGGTGGCGGACTTAATTCTGGTATTAACCGTACAACAGGAGGCGGGGTAAATATCAATACCGATTACGGTAAAAAGCTAAAAGTTAACCTTGCTTATTATTACAGCCATGGTAATACCGATTTTAATACCCTAACCAGCAAAGCGCAACAAACCGTTGATACCACTTTTACAACCCTTACAAACAATGCCCGCAACTCGCTTGATGACAGACATAGTATAACCGCGTCGGTGCGGGTTCAACAAGACGGGATGCAATGGAGCTACTCGCCAACTTTTTCGTTTGTGGCAAACAAGTCGGCTGCCAATAATTTGGCAAATAGCTTTAGCAATTTTATCCCGCAGGTAAGCAACTCTATTAATAACGATAACCGTACAGGTAACAACCTACAATTTGGCCATAGTTTTAACTATAATAAACAATTAAAAAAGCAAGGGTCATCTATTAGCATCCAGCATGGCTTGTCTATCAACCCTGATAATAATGACGATTATAATATCACCAACCTTACCTCATATGTAGCAAGCTTTCCGTCATATATATTTAACCGCTATACCTTTAATCGTAATAAAAATATAGGCGGGGACCTGACGGTATCATACCGCTACCCTACAGGAAAAAAGTTAACTGCCGGGTTATGGTTCAGCGAGAGTTATAACCAGGTTATAAGCAAAGGGGCTGCTTATGATTTTAACCCGTCGACAGGTTTATATGATGTTTACCTACCCACCCAAAGTACTGATCTTACCCGTAACCTTTGGAAACAAGCAGCGAACCTGAACTTCACCTATTCCATAACCAAAAAAATGAGTTTGGTGGCTGATGTGACCGCGCAGCTGCAATCGGTTAACAACCAATTTGGCCGGGGCATTAACGACGTGGACCGTAAGTATTTTGATGTACTGCCAAGTCTTAGGCTCTCAACTGGCGACGGTAGTAATGGCAGCTATGCAATCAGTTATTCGCAAAGTATAGGCTTGCCTTATATTGGCGATTTGGTGCCTTATACACTTATTATAAATCCGTTGTTAACTATAAAAGGTAATCCGGATCTGAAACAGAGCCGTACGCATAACCTGGGCTTTAATTACAACATTTACAAATCGGCACCGCAAATAACCTTGAATTTAAGCGCCGGAGTTTCATACACGCAGGATGGTATCTTTAGGGAACGTACGTTAGCCATTGGCGGTGCCGAAACTACGACACCATTAAACATGGACGGCCGGTACAACAGCAATGCCAGCATTGGCTTTAGTAAACGCTTTAAAAAGACAGCAAGTCTACAGTTTAACTCAAACAGCAGGTTAAGTTTTAACAGCAACCATAATTTTTTCGAGGTAAACCACCAGGAAGGTTATCAAAACATCTACAGCACCTCATTTAGTCAAAGCTTTGGCTTCAACTGGAAAGATATACTGATGCTCGATCCTTCGTTCAACGTCAACCATTCTACATCGCATTATACCGGGGTTGATTATAACAGTATAAATTATACCACTATAGGTTTTCAAACTCCGTTTACCATCAGCTGGGTGAAGCGTTTTGACATATCGGGCACTTATAGTTACAGCTACAATCCGCTGGTTGCGCAAGGGTTTCAAAAAAACACCAATTTGCTAAACTTAAGTATCTCGCACTTTTCCATGAAGAAAGACCGGGCAGAGGTAAAGTTGGCTTGTTATGATATCCTTAACGAAGCTATTAGTACCAATCGCAGCATTTACGAGAATATCACTAACGATACCCAGGCCAACATCATAAGGCGGTACTTTTTATTGACTTTTAAATGGAAGTTTAATAGCGTGAAACTGGATGAGAAAAGGGATGGGCCGATTAGGATAAGCGTATCGCATTAACGGTAAAGATTGGTGATTGAAGATTAAAGATTGGGCTTGTGGTATTTCTAACTAATCTCTAATCAACCAATCTCTAATCACTATTCACTATCTTTGCGGCATGATCATTAAAACGGCTGATTTTATTTGCAGCAACACCCAAATTTCAAAACTACCGCCGCCGATAAAGCCGGAGTATGCTTTTATCGGCCGGTCAAACGTGGGTAAGTCGTCGCTTATAAATATGCTTACCGCTAAAAAAGGCCTTGCAAAAACATCGCAAACGCCGGGTAAAACACAGTTGATTAACCACTTTTTGGTAAATGATAACTGGTACATCGTGGATTTACCGGGTTATGGTTATGCACGTGCATCAAAAACCAAAAAAGCCGACTGGAATAAGTTCATCCAACAATACCTGGATAAACGCGAAAGTCTTCAATGCGTAATGGTGCTGATTGACAGCCGTCTGGATCCGCAGAAAATAGATATTGAGTTTTGTAACTGGCTAGGCGAAAAAGGCTTGTCGTTTGTATTGGTATTTACCAAAGCCGATAAGCAATCAAGCATAAAAACCGACCAAAGCGTTGCTAAATTTAAAAAGGCTTTATTAGAGACATTTGATGAAGTACCGCAGATATTCATTACCTCGGCCGAATTACATGCCGGGCGCGATGAGATCCTAGGTTTCATCAGCACCATAAACCAGGATTTTGAGATCCCGGATTATAAGACGTTTGATTAAGAACATACATGAAAAAGTATCTATCATTAGTAACCTTCTCGCATACCATATTTGCCATGCCGTTCGCGTTTATCGGCTTTTTTTTGGCGGTGACTACTACCACCCACACGTTTGAGTGGCCTAAATTGGTGATGATGGTTTTGTGCATGGTGTTTGCCCGTAACTCAGCCATGGCGTTTAACCGTTATTTGGACAGGGAGATCGATGCCAAAAACCCACGGACCAAAGTACGCGATATCCCGGCAGGGCGCATCACAGCTACATCGGCTTTAACTTTTACCATTGCAAATTGCTTACTTTTTATAGCTACAACTTACTTTATTAATCCGCTTTGCTTTTACCTGAGCCCCGTGGCTTTGCTGGTGGTATTGGGTTATAGCGCTACTAAACGTTTTACGGCGCTTTGCCATTTGGTTTTAGGATTGGGCTTATCGCTTGCGCCTATCGGCGCTTATTTGGTAGTAACGGGCGAGTTTGCTTTATTGCCGATATTCTTCTCGCTTGCCGTATTGTGTTGGGTTAGCGGCTTTGACATTATCTACGCCTTACAGGACGAAGACTTTGACCGAACCGAAAAACTGCACTCTATCCCCGCTTATTTGGGGAAGGTAAATGCTTTAAGGTTATCTACTTTCCTGCATGTGCTGTCGGCTATATTTATTGCGCTGCCAGTGTTTTATACGCAGGTTGGGTTGCTGTATTATGTGGGAATTCTGTTTTTCTGTGTAATGCTTACCTATCAGCACCTGTTAGTTAAACCGCACGATTTGAGCCGCGTAAACTTCGCCTTTATGACTACTAATGGCATTGCCAGTGTAGTGTTTGCGAGTTTGTTTTTACTGGATAGATCGTTATTGGCGCATGGGTTTATGTTTGGGATGCATTTGTAGGGGGTTATAAAGTGTGCTGTACCAGATATAGGTGACACACTTGGTATATGTGGTACACTCTAGTACACCATAATAGTTATCAACAAAGACAGCTGCTAATTTTACATTTTCCCGTTTCCTCACCTCCCAACTAATTCGCACATTTGCATATCTGCATATTTGCACATCCACAAATCATGATCCACAAAAAAACACGCACCTATATACCTGCCGACCTTGAAATTAAATGGGAAACGCTTGAACCATTATATAAAGACCTGGTTAGCCGCCAAATAGACTCTATTGAAGAATTAGAGCATTGGCTGCACGACCGTAGCGAGTTGGAAGCCGCGCTGGAAGAAGATTTTGCCTGGCGCTATATCCGCATGACCTGCGATACCAACAACGAACAACTATTGGCCGATTTCCAGTATTTCGCTACCGAGATAGAGCCTAAAGCCGCGCCTTACAGCAACGAGTTAAATATTAAACTGGTTAAAAGCGCATATTTTAATGAGTTAGACGGCGATAAGTATTTTGTTTACCTCCGTGGCATTAAAAAATCGTTAGAACTGTTCCGCGAGGAAAATATCCCTATCCAAACAGAGATCCAGATTGAGCAGCAAAAATACCAGTCGATAAGCGGATCGTTATCCGTACACATCGGCGATAAAGAATATACTTTGGAGCAGGCCGCCGTATTTTTAAAAGATACCGACCGCGCCAAACGCCAGGAGGTTTGGAAAAAGATCACCTTCCGCCGCCTGGAAGAGAAAGAAAAACTGAACGACCTGTTTGATCTCCTGCGTGTGCTGCGCCATAAAGTGGCCCTTAACGCCGGTTTTGAAAACTACCGCGATTATATGTTCCAGGCATTAGGCCGTTTTGATTATACGCCACAGGATTGCTACGCTTTCCATGAAGCTATTGAACTGGAGATAGTACCCATCCTACGCGAACATGCTGAGCAACGCAAAGAGGCTTTAGGCCTGGATACTTTGCGCCCCTGGGATATGGACGTTAACACATCGGGCAAACCGGCTTTAAAACCGTTTAACAGCGGCGAGGAGTTGATAGAAAAGTCTATCCAATGCTTCCGCAACATCAACAGTTATTTGGGCGAGCGTTTGGAAATAATGAAGGACAACAATCTGTTTGATGTGGAGAGCCGCAAAGGCAAGGCACCGGGCGGCTATAACTACCCCCTATCAGAAACCGGCGCGCCGTTTATCTTCATGAACTCGGCCAATACCTTCCGCGACCTAACTACTATGGTACACGAAGGCGGCCACGCGGTGCATACCTTTTTAACTGCCGATTTAGAGTTGAACGACTTTAAACATTGCCCATCAGAAGTTGCTGAGTTAGCTTCTATGTCGATGGAGCTGATATCAATGGATAAATGGGATGTGTTTTTTGATAATAAAGAAGATTTGAAACGCGCAAAACGCGATCAATTGGTTGATGTGCTGAAAACTTTGCCATGGGTAGCGGTGGTGGACCAGTTTCAGCATTGGATCTATACCAACCCTGACCATTTGGCATCAGAACGTGCCCAGGCTTGGTTAAAGATCTATGAGCCATTTGGTGCCGGCTTCGCCGACTGGACAGGACTTGAAGAAGCCGAAGCTAACTTATGGCAGAAACAACTGCATATTTTCGAGATCCCGTTCTACTACATCGAATACGGTTTCGCG
>JACMRC010000474.1 GCA_014376655.1 Mucilaginibacter sp.
AACTTTGCCCGGTACGGATATAAAGGTTACGCCGCTTAAAGCTGTGCCTATCATACCAAAAGCTACCAGGTACCATTTTGAGTTTCGGTTAGCTACAAAGAAGGTATCGTTATCGGCAGATTTACGTGATGTAAGCCATGAAATAAAGAGCAATACCAAAAAGTATCCTTTAATGAAGGTGAGTAGTATTCCAGGTGCCATGTAAGTATTATTAAGTTGGCAATTTATACATAGTAGTTGGACATATCAATAGCGATGGGTTTAAACCCATCGCTACGAAACACTTTTTGAGTTGCCGACTATTCATTAACTTAGCGCAATGAATTTTTCGTCGAAGTTGTTGGAAAATGCGGTAGCCGAATTTGCAAAGCTGCCGGGAGTGGGGCAGAAAACTGCATTGCGCCTGGTATTGCATTTACTTAACCAGGATAAAGAGGATGTGCAGAAGTTTAGCGCTACCATGACTAAACTACGCAACGAAATTCAATTCTGTAAAACCTGCCATAATATTTCTGATATGCCGGTTTGCGAGATTTGCGCATCGCATAAGCGCGACCATAGCCTGATATGCGTTGTTGAGGACACCCGCGATGTAATGGCTATTGAGAACACCAGTCAATATAATGGCGTATATCATGTGTTAGGCGGTCTGATATCGCCTATGGACGGGATAGGCCCATCAGATTTACAGGTGGATACATTAGTTGAGCGCCTAAATACTGAGGAAGTTAAAGAGGTTATTTTCGCGTTAAGCGCTACTATGGAAGGGGATACCACCATCTTCTATCTGCATAAAAGATTAAAACAATTCAATATTAGCATTTCAACAATAGCCCGTGGCATAGCCTTTGGAGGAGAATTGGAGTACGTAGATGAGATCACATTAGGTCGATCCATCGCTACACGTGTTCCATATGAAAATTCTTTATCAAGGTAAGTATGAAACTATCGGTAATAATTGTTAATCACAACCAATTTGATTTGCTAAAACTCGCGCTTAATTCTTTAATTAAAGCAGTTAATGCTATTGATTATGAGTTGATTATAGTTGATAATGGATCGACAGATAATTCTGTTGAGATGGTCAGTGACGAATATCCGACAGCCAGGATAATTGCCAATACTACAAACGAAGGGATAGCTAAAGGACATAATCAAGGAGTAGAAGCGGCTAAAGGAGCGTATGTTTTATTAGTCAATGCGGATACTATTTGCGGCAAAGAGACTTTGGATAAAGTGCTGGACTTTATGGAAACCCACTGTGATGCAAGCGGATTAAGTGTAAGGATGTTAGGGACACAAGGAACTTTTTTACAAGAGTCAAATCGCGGCCTGACAAAACCATGGATCGCCTTTTTTAAATTGATAAGCTTTGGTAAAAATCTTGCAAAAACACGTTTATCAAACCGTAACCATAAAGAATGGGTAGAAGAATTTCAAACATCAGAGATTGATATCCTGAATGATGCCTTTATGCTGATCCGCAAATCAGTTATAAATGAAATTGGTTTATTTGATGAACGTTTTGTTCAATACGGCCATAATATTGATTTTTCATATCGCATGCGCCTGGCCGGTTTTAAAAACTATTATTTCCCAAAAACTTATATCATCAACTTAAAAAGTAATAACACACCAAAATTTAGCTGGCAATACATAAAGAATTTTTATGGCGCTATGCTTATCTTCGCTGCCAAGTACCTGTTTAGTTTGCCTGAAATAAAAATAGTAGAAGACATACAACTGTACCCTGCAGCCTATGAAGTTGAACAATAAAATAGTTGCTCTTTTACATTCCTCAGGAATTGCTTTTAACTTTTAACGGGCGGAAAATATCGTTTCTTTGCGTATATCAAGTCCACAACAGATTTTTCTTGAATTGTTCATAATTATGTTTTTTGTTAACTCTGATTTGAGCATTTCTGCGGACTTGAATTTATCCTATCTGTGTATTCTTCATAATATTTTGTACTTTTGTACAAAGCCGCAGGCTGCCGGTTCCGGCAGGATAGTTTTTTAGAAAAGTTTTTTAATTATTTAGCTTATTATTAAATAATACATTAATATACAGCTATTTATGTAATAAATAGCGATGTGATACAGCGTGATTTAATGTGATAATCGCGTGATATAGCGTGATTTCGTGTCATAATCGTGTGATACAGCGTGATTTTGTGTGATAATTGTGTGATTGCGGTCTAAAACGATTGCCCTGTTACACTCCTTTAGCATTTGCATTTAGATTAAAACTTGTTAAATTTGAACCATGCAGGCAATTGTTGATATTAAGTTTAATGAGTCATTGAAGATTGTAAAAGAACTTTCGGAAACTGAGTTCACTAAACTTAAAGCTGCTATAGATCAGAAAATAAATACTGTAACTGATAGAGATGTTTTTAAAAACTTGCTTTTAAACGGGCCAGCGTTTTTAGAACAGCAGTTGGATGATATTTCTAATACAAGGCAAGCAATAAATCAATAGCGGACATAGTTGCCGCAGATCCTTTCTTAACTGCAAGGTAATTGCAGAGTATCAACCATGAAGTTAAACAATAAGATAGTTATAATAACCGGTGCCTCATCCGGCATTGGTAAAGCATTAGCCGAAGAATTTGCCCGCCGTGGCGCCAACCTTGTTTTAGCCGCCCGCCAATATGTAACGCTTTGCGAAATAGCGCAAACCCTGCAAGACCAATATCAAATTAAAGCCGTTGCTGTACAATGTGATGTTGCTATTGAGAGTGAGTGCGAACATTTAATTAAACAAGCCTTAATAACTTTTGATAAGATTGATGTTCTAATTAATAATGCCGGCATATCAATGCGAGCCTTATTTAAAGATGCCGATATACAGGTTTTAAAAACACTGATGGATGTTAATTTTTGGGGAACGGTATACTGCACCAAGTATGCATTGCCTGAAATCGCAAAAAGTAAGGGATCGATAGTAGGGGTATCGTCTATCGCCGGTTACAAAGGCTTGCCGGGAAGAACCGGTTACTCCGCCTCTAAGTTCGCCGTGAATGGTTTCCTTGATGCCTTAAGAGTCGAGAATTTAAAAACCGGCGTGCATGTAATGACAGCCTGCCCGGGCTTTACCGCATCAAACATCCGCAATATGGCCTTAAATAAGGATGGTAATCAGCAAGGCGAAAGTACATTGCACGAAGAAAAAATGATGACATCAGAACAAGTGGCAAAAATTATAGCCGATGGAGTTGAAGCCCGTGAACGAACATTAATCATGACAGGCCAGGGTAAGCTAACCGTATTTTTAAGCAAGCTGATACCGGGGGTATTGGATAAGCTGGTTTATAATGTGTTTGCTAAAGAGAAAGATGCTTTGTTGAAATAGTGAGGGTTTACTAACTCACCAAATCATAATCATCTATCTTATCCAAATTTAAAACTATCCGCCCTTCTTCATCACGATCAAAGGTTGGTTTAAACTTGGCACCCCATACCATTTCGTTGTACATATATGATGTACGTGAGTGAACAGTTTGCGAAAAGGTATCATCAAACGCTTTAAGCAACACCGCGAAGGTTGCTCCGGTGGTTTCCATTTCTGCGGCAGTCATATCTTTTAGCGGGCTATCATCATTTAGCGGGTGTACTACAGTCCAGCTTAATGTAAGTATGCTTACCCGTTTGCGTTCCAACTCTAATGATAAGAACCTACGCTCGGGCTTACCGTTTACATCCTCGTTGTAGGAGAATATAACTTCCATTTGCAAGTCTATCAACGTATTGCGGCGCAGGTTGGTTAGCCTGAACATGATGCCCTTACCATCCCTATAGGGTGCCACCAGTAAATGCTCACTATATTTTATTTTGGCTGATGGCCTTGAAAAGCGCCCGTACAGTAAACCTGTAGCTAAAGCAAATGCCAACAAACCTATCATTGATTCTAATGCAGCTATGCTGTTTGCTGCCATCCCTTTGGGAAATATATGCCCGTAACCAACGGTTGATATAGTTTGTGCAGAAAAGAAAAACGCATCCATAAAACGATGGAAGTAGGAGAGGTCGTCTATACCATCCATAGTGCCATCTAATGTACCCGTCCCCAACGACACATAAATAGATGCGAAGATTAAATTGGCTATTAAGTACCCTGTTAATACCAATAGCCAAAACTTACCCCAACTCATGGTAATAAGCGTATGATAATTGTTGGAGGTATTAAAGAAAGATATACCCTTGCGCTTTACGTTTATAGAGCCATCCTGGTTTATTAAACGCTGGCTTTTAGTAACGGCCTGTGTGCCGAAACCAAGGTCATCTTCGGGGTTAAATTTTCGCTTGTGTATGGCCATGCTGTAAATTTATGATTCTGCTTGCTTTTAGGAAAAACTATTTCCATATTTGCCTGCGTAATGATAATTAAAAGTTTAAATAATAATTGGTGGTGGCTTAACGATTAAAATCGTAAGGCAAACTCCTGTAATTATAAATTATATTAAAAAAGGGTTGCCGCGAGGTAACCCTTTTTTGTTAGAACATTTAATGGTCGATAATTGAAAAATCCCGCGAAGGGGCATATATGAAACAAATACTTAATCATCTTTTTGAAAATAAAACACTTACCCGTGAGCAGGCAAAGGATATACTGAAGCTGATATCGCAGGGAATGTACAATAACTCGCAAATGGCGGCCTTTATGACTGCCTATTGCATGCGTACCATTACCGTTACCGAGTTGGAAGGATTTAGAGATGCTATGCTTGAACTATGCCTTCCTGTAAATTTGGGAACAAACGAATTGATAGACCTGTGCGGTACAGGTGGTGATGGTAAGAATAC
>JACMRC010000475.1 GCA_014376655.1 Mucilaginibacter sp.
CCGCATTTGGTGAATGAGTTTGTATCGGCATTAGTTAATAATCGCCAGCCATTTCCTAATGCACGACAATCGGCAAATATTACCTGCGTGGGCATTTTGGCGCATGAGTCGGCTATGGATGGGGGTAAAAAAATAAACCTGCCTGATTTTACATTATCCGATTAACGCCATGGAAAGAAGAAGCTTAATTAAAGGAATGGCCGTCGGGCTGTCATCCCTATATCTTTCAAAAGGCTATGCAGGTAGGTTACTAAAAGCACCTTATGTTGCAGAAATATTTAAGCCTACCTGGGAATCTTTAACACAATACCAGGACCAGATTGGTTTCGCGATGCTAAGTTTGGCATGTGGGCTCATTGGGGGCCGCAATGCCAGCCTGAATATGGCGACTGGTACGCGCGTGGGATGTACCAGGAAGGCAGCTCGCAATACAAATACCATGTTCAAAAATACGGCCACCCTTCAAAGTTTGGGTTTAAAGATGTTATCCACGAGTGGAAAGCCGAGAACTGGAACCCCGAAGAGCTGATTGGGCTTTACAAGAAAGCCGGTGCCAAATATTTTATGGCTTTGGCAAACCATCATGATAACTTCGACCTGTATAACAGCAAGCACCAAAAGTGGAACTCGACCCGCATGGGTCCCAAAAAAGACCTTGTTGGTGGTTGGGCAAAAGCAGCTAAACACCACGGCCTGCGTTTTGGCGTAAGCGTACACGCCGCGCATGCCTGGAGCTGGTTGGAAACCGCCCAACGGGCAGATAAAAATGGTCCTTTAGCCGGTATCCCTTATGATGGTAAAATCACTAAGGCCGACGGCAGAGGCAAATGGTGGGATGGTGAAGATCCACAGGAATTGTACGCCCAAGATCATCCGCTTAGCGAAAACAGTTTGAACGATGGCACTATCCACCGCCAATGGAACTGGGGCAATGGCGTAGCTGTACCATCAAAAGCCTATTGCGAAAAGTTTTATAACCGCACTATAGATCTGATAGATAAATACGGGCCGGATGTAGTTTATTTTGATGATACTGCCCTGCCGTTATGGCCCGTAAGCGATGCCGGTTTACGCATTGCCGCACATTTATACAATACCAGCATAAAAAAACATGGCAAGCTGGATGCTGTAGTGTTTGGTAAGATATTAGACGAGCAGCAGCGTAAATGCATGGTATGGGATATTGAACGTGGCCAAAGCAACCAGATAGAAGCACAACCATGGCAAACCGATACTTGTATTGGCGACTGGCATTATAACCGTAAAGTTTATGATCGTAATGGATATAAAAGCTCCAAGACAGTTATCCATACGCTTATTGATGTGGTCAGCAAAAATGGCAACCTGATGCTGAATATCCCCGTACGTGGCGATGGTACCATAGACGAAAAAGAACGCGCCGTAGTTGAAGAAATAGCCGCCTGGATGCAAATTAACGGCGAAAGTATATTTGGCACCCGCCCAT
The DNA here is from genome assembly GCA_014376655.1 of Mucilaginibacter sp. GTDB lineage: Bacteria > Bacteroidota > Bacteroidia > Sphingobacteriales > Sphingobacteriaceae > Mucilaginibacter. Next base: position 1,466 of record JACMRC010000475.1, read on the forward strand.
GGAAAACATTTGGCGAAGGCCCGGCTATAGAATCTGCCGCGCCGCTAAGCGCGCAAGGTTTTAACGAAGGCAAGGGTAAACCGTTCGGTGCAGAAGATATACGTTTTGTTACCAAAGGCAAAACGCTTTACGCAACGTTACTGAGTTGGCCTGTTGACAAAATCGCGCTGATAAAAACACTTAAAGCAGGCACGACAAAGATAGACAAGGTGAGTTTATTGGGGCATGCAGAATCGTTAAATTTCGAGCAAACTTCTGCCGGATTAAAAGTAAATTTACCGGAACAGGCAACGGGCAAAAGTGCCTTTGTTTTAAAAATTGAAGGGGTTATTGCATAAATAAACAATAAGGTTATGAAACAAAACATTGGTGCTTTTAATAGTAATTATCACCAGCAGATTAATAAACATGGTGCTGCCTTATTAAAGTTAACACCCCAATGATTAAAACCATGAGATCGAAAAATTTGATAGTTGCCTTATTAGGTCTGCTTGCATTTGGTAACAGTACCAACGCCCAAACAACAGACCGCCCACGGCCAGCGGAGTGGAATAATCTTATTTATGGCGGCCGCTTTATGGATAGGTTTTTACCTATGACCAATAATGACTTACCCGCGCGTAAAGATGTTTGGGGAGCGCCCGGTGTAATACCCCGTTATGCCGAGAATGGTATTGAAAATTCTAAATGGTCGTTTTGGTGCGCCAGTATTAAATACGAGGGTGGCAAATACCATATGTTTACTGTAGGCTGGCTGGAAAGCTCACCAAGGGGGCACGCCACCTGGCCAAATTCAATTCTTTTTCATGCTATTTCCGACAAGACGAGCGGGCCTTATATTGTACAGGACACCATTGGCAAGGGCCACAATGCAGAGGCATTTAAACTAAAGGATGGCCGCTGGATTGTATACGTGATAAATGGCTATTATATAGCACCCTCAGTTAACGGCCCATGGAAGTATAAGAAATTCGATTTCCAGAACCGTGATCGTAAGATTATGGATGGTATGTCTAATTGCACTTTTGCGCAACGCGAGGATGGAACATATTTAATGGTTAACCGGGGCGGTGGGGTGTGGTTCAGCCAAACTGGCGAATCTGCCTATAACCAGATCTCTGAAACAAGAGCCTACCCTGCTATAAAGGGTAATTTTGAAGACCCTGTAGTTTGGCGCGATAACGTTCAGTACAACCTGATTGTGAACGATTGGTTAGGGCGTATAGCTTATTACATGCGATCGAAAGATGGAGTGAACTGGAAAACAGAATCGGGTGAAGCCTATTTGCCCGGCATTTCAAAGCACGAAGACGGTACAGTAGAAGCCTGGTGGAAATACGAGCGCATGCGGGTTTTCCAGGATAGTTATGGCAGGGCGGTACAGGCTAACTTCGCGGTGATTGATGTAGAGAAGAATTTAGATAAGCCGAACGACATCCACAGCTCAAAAAACATTATCATCCCGCTTATGCCGGGTCGGTTGATCACTATTTTAGATAAATCGTCGGTTACTGCAAGCACCCAAACAGTCCGTATTAAAATTGCAGCCGAAAAGGATTTTAATCCGCAAACAGATATTGACTTTACCTCTCTAAATTTTGGTGCATCAGAGGATGTTAACTATGGCCGTGGTTTTAAAGTGTTAAAAACAGAGCGATCAGGAAAAGATATAATTATCACTTTTAATGTTGCTGGTAAAGCTATTACCGACGATGATTACGCGGCTAAGCTATTAGGAAAAACCAAAAACGGCCAGTTGGTATTTGGTTACGCGTTGTTGCCATGGATTAATAAAATTGACCCTATAATGTCGGCTCGGCTACCTGTAGTAACAGCAAATGGCGGTGGGTTTGATATAAAGGTTCATATTGACAATTATGGCCAGGTTGCATCAAAAGGGAATAACTTGCTATTAACGTACACAAAAGACGGGCAGCAAATAGAACTTGGTAAGGCAAAGATAAAAGCAGGTGTTAAGCCATTTGAAGGAACAGATATAAAATTTAAAAATGCTGGGCTATTTGACAAGAGTGTCACTTATGATTTCACTGTAATTATTGACTGTGAAAACAAATTACCGGTTTTGCTACATGGTAAAGTAATACTGTAAAATGATTTAGTTCATAGTATATAATACCATATGACTGTATAATTGATAACCAAGGTTAGTTATCACCTTCAAATTATTTTACCGAGCCGCTCAAGAGCCACGTCTAAGGGACAATACCGCTGGAACAGGCTTAATTAAAAATCGAATCCCTCCTGTTCCATGAATGGGCATCGTCTGCTTTTAGCATCTCATTTTTTTGGTAAATGTCAGTTCTTACACTCTATAAATGAAAATAAATACATTTTTTTAATTATCATTAAGCGTATTAAAGCCGACTTAACAATTGGCTCACTCTGCTTAAACCAAACGTTACCAAACCGTATTAACATCTCCATAATTAATTGACATGCAGTAGTTTAAATGAAAATAATTTTTTCCTTTAAGTTATTCTCCTTTACATTTACCGCTACCAATTAAACATTTTGTAAAAGCTAAGCTGCATTTACAAGCATATCTATGTCACGTTTATGAAAAGATCTATTATTTCATTACTTATTATTTGCAGTTCGTTATATACTGTGGCACAAAAGCCATTAAGTAAAGTAACAATTTATACTACTGCCAAAGGGTCGGCAACGCGTTTTGCATCATCCGGGCCAATAGCATTAATCAAAAAATCGCAGCCGGTTGAAACAGAGTTGGCCGTATTTGTCGAGCCGGGTAAAACATTTCAAACCATGGTAGCAATTGGCGGCGCATTTACAGATGCTGCTGCCGAAACTTTTCATAAGCTGCCGGAAGCCCAACAACAAGAACTGCTTACTGCCTATTATAGTAAAGACAAGGGTATTGGCTATACTTTTGCCCGCACAAATATCCAAAGCTGCGATTTTTCGAGCGATACTTATAGCTATGTGGGCGATAATGACCCTCAATTAAAAACCTTCAATATCAGCCATGATAAAAAATACCGCATCCCTTTTATAAAGGCGGCTTGCAAAGCCGCAGGTGGCAAACTGGATATGTTTGTAAGCCCGTAGAGCCCGCCGGCCTGGATGAAGGATAATAACAACGTGATAAACGGCGGTAAGTTAAAACCCGAATTTGACCAAAACCGGGCCAACTTTTATGTAAAGTTTATTAAAGCTTATGAGCAGGAAGGCATAAAAATATGGGGCCTTACCGTACAAAACGAGCCTATGGCCAAACAAAGATGGGAGTCATGCATATATACCGCCGAAGAGGAGCGCGATTTTGTAAAAAATTATTTAGGCCCAACGCTGCAAAAGCAAGGCTTGGGGAGTAAAAAACTAATCATTTGGGATCATAACCGCGACCTGCTTTACAAACGCGCCAGTATCAAAGGTTAGTGTATCGCTTTTATCTTTTAGGTAATCAAGCTCATTGAGTATAAATTTACGCTGCCTAACAGTAGTATCAATAAGTACTGCTTTTTGAGCAAAAACTGTTTTACCGCAAAAAAACACGCACGCAATAAAAAGCAGGATCTTTAGATCAGAGATACGCATTTATAATACCAATATGGGCCTAATTGATTTATAACTGTACTCAAATATAAGGTATCTGATCTTAAAATTCGAAGAAATTAAATGGTGGTGAATCACTGCGGCTTTCATTTTTATGTATCATGATATTTTTGTTAGCAGGTGGTAATTAATTTGGTTTTTGGATTAACCTGCTAAGCCAAAGGTTGCCGAATTTCACCCTGGAAAAAATGATACCTGTCATTTAAAAAAATGACATCATAATACTACGGGTTGATTCAAAAAATGATCATCATCACTTTTCTACCTGAAAAAAATTATATTTTGTGTTATGTGCGTTATTGATATTTGTAATAACTATATTATCAATATATAATAAATTATGGAAAACGCGGCCCTGCTAAAGGCTATCATAGATAACGCCATTGATGGCATAATAACCATTGATGACAGGGGAAAAATAGAGACCATTAATCCAGCAGCATGCAAGCTATTTCTTTATACCCAAGAAGAAGTAATAGGTAATAATGTATCCATGTTAATGCCGCCGCCTGACAGAGAGCAGCACGATGAATATATAAGCAGATACCAGCGCACTCATGAACCACATATAATTGGGATTGGTCGCGAAGTAATAGGCCTGCGCAAAGACGGCATCCGTTTTCCGTTTAGATTAGCCGTGAGCGAAGTTCAATATTCTGGCCGTAAAATTTTTACAGGCTTTGTTCATGACCTTAGTTTGCAGAAAGAAGCAGAAGAACTACTTAAAGGATACGCCACACATTTAGAGGAGTTGGTTGAGGAACGTACCTTATCCTTACAACGTTCGTTGGACGAGTTGCAACAGGCAAAAGAAGAGGTTAGCCAATCGTTAGAAAAAGAAAAAGAATTGAGCCAACTTAAAAGCCGCTTTGTTTCTATGGCCTCGCACGAGTTTAGAACGCCTTTAAGTGCCGTGCAATTATCCGCGTCGTTAATTGACAAGTATGCAGCTCCGTTTGATAGCCCTAATATAACCAAACATGTAGCGCGTATAAAAAGCGCGGTAGGAAATCTTACGACTATATTAAATGACTTTCTATCATTGGAGAAATTAGAGGCCGGTAAAGTAGAACCATCCTTTAATAGCTTTGATTTGGTTAAGTTATCGGAAGAAATAACCGAGGAGATGCAAATGGTTGCTAAGCAAAATCAAAACATTATATACCAGCACACCGGTGTGAACAACAGGATCACGCTTGATCAAAACCTATTAAAAAATTGTGTTATTAACCTTGTTGCCAACGCCATTAAATATTCGGGCGAAAACACCTTTATTGAGTTTAATACCGAGATAAACGACAATAGTTGTATAATAACTGTTAAAGACAACGGTATAGGTATCCCCGAAACAGATCAAAAACATTTATTTGAGGCGTTTTTCCGCGCACACAACACCGGCAACATACCGGGCACCGGTTTGGGCTTAAATATAGTAGCCCGGTATGCCGACCTAATGAGCGGAACGGTGGATTTTAAAAGCGATGTTAACGAGGGAACATTATTTACCATATCATTTCCAATATCATGAGCAAAAAAGTATTGATAATAGAGGACAACAACGATATCCGCGAAAATGTGGTAGAAATACTGGAATTGGCCGGCTACCAGGTTTATGCTGCAAATAATGGTAAAGTTGGGGTTGAACTGGCTATAAAAAATTTGCCTGATGTTATATTGTGCGATATAATGATGCCTGAGCTTGATGGGTATGGTGTTTTATATATGCTTAATAAATCGCCCGAGGCCGCGGCCATTCCGTTTATATTTTTAACAGCAAAGGCAGAACGTGTTGACTTACGCAAGGGAATGGAGATGGGTGCAGACGACTACCTAACCAAACCTTTTGACGATATGGAACTATTAAATGCGATTGAAAGCCGACTGAAAAAAAAGGAGGCGCAACAAGCATTTTACAGCAAATCGTTAGACAACTTGGGTGCGCTGATAGCTAAAAATGACGGGCTTGCTGAATTAAAAAAGATAATACAGGAACGTAAGGTAAGACAGTTCAAGAAGAACCAGGTTATATATTACGAGGGCGATAAGGGCAATGGCCTTTACTTATTAATAAATGGCAGCGTAAAAACTATTAAACTGGCCGAGGATGGGCGCGAGTTAATGACCGGTATTTATGGGCCCGATACTTACCTTGGGATACATGCTATGTTAGCTAATGAAGATTATACTGATACGGCAACAGCTTTAGAGGATAGTTTGCTATGCCTTATTCCAAAAGACCAACTGGAGCAGCTATTAAATATGTATCCGGTAGTTGCACGCGAGTTTATAAAATTATTATCAAACGATATTCGCGAGAAAGAAGAGCAGTTATTGCAATTAGCTTATCATTCTGTTAGAAAACGCATGGCCGAGGCGATGGTTCGCTTATCGCGGCAACATGTTACCGAGGGCGAATCTTTTAAAATCTCAAGAGAAGATCTGGCCGCCATGGCAGGTATGGCCACCGAAACAGTTAGCCGTACATTATCTGATTTTAAAGATGAAGGCCTGATAGATAAAAAAGGAAGCGCAATAACCATATTGGATATTAATAAGCTTGCCAAAATGAAAAACTGATAAAGGTCATTTTTCTTACTGACACTTCTCATACTATACCTGGGCCAATAACGATAGTTTTGTTAGATAAAAACAAAGCTAATGAAAGCGGTTGCATACAATATAAAGCATTTCGAAAAGGAATTCCTGGCAAAGGCGAATCAAAAAAAACATGATATAACGCTTATTGCTAATCCTTTAAGTATTAGTACTGCAATTTATGCAGAAGGCAAAGATGCAGTAATAGTCTTTGCTGATGATGATGTTTCGGCATTGGTGATTGAGAAACTGGCCGGGTTTGGCATAAAATATATAGTTACCAGATCGGCCGAAACCGGGCATATAGATACAAAAACTGCCGCCGCTTATGGCATTAAGGTAGCAAACATCCCCTTATACCCTACACAGGAGGATCTGACGCTGCAAGCATTACAGGATGCTGCAACCCAAACCATCACCAATCTTGACTTATGGCAAGCCAATAAATGTGTAGGCAATGCCTGCGCTTGCGCAAATAATTGCCGGGTATTGCCAATACCTAAAGGCCCAATCCAATAAAGTTTATATCATGACTAACTATCTTACAGAAAAGTATAATGTGCCGGCACC
>JACMRC010000476.1 GCA_014376655.1 Mucilaginibacter sp.
ATGTACGTACCGGTAAATTGCGCTGGATCTTTCACACCATACCGCATCCCGGCGAGTTTGGTTACAATACTTGGGAAGATAAAGAAGCCTGGAAACACATAGGCGGTGCAAATTGCTGGTCGGGTTTTAGTATGGACGAAAAGCGTGGCATATTATACGCACCTACAGGTTCGGCATCTTTCGATTTTTACGGGGGTAAGCGATTAGGCTCAGGCTTATTTGCTAATAGTTTACTGGCACTTGATGCCGCTACGGGAAAATTAAAATGGCATTACCAGGTTATCCATCACGATATGTGGGATAAGGATTTGCCAACCGCGCCGGCGTTAGTCACCATAAAAAGAAAAGGTAAACTGATTGATGCTGTTGCGCAACCTACAAAACATGGGTTTGTTTTTGTATTAGATAGGGTTACGGGTAAACAATTGTACCCTGTTCACGAAAAACCTGTTTCAACTATTAGCGAATTAGATGGCGAGAAACCCTGGCCGACGCAACCTATCCCAACCTTACCTCAGCCGTTTGTAAGGCAAAGCTTTACTGATAAAGATATTAACCCTTATATATCTTCCGAATCAAAAGCTGACGTATTGAACCGGTTAAAGGGCTATCGTTATGGTAATATGTTTTTGCCACCGGGTAAACAACCGTCTGTGATATTCCCCGGGTTTGATGGCGGGGCAGAGTGGGGCGGACCCGCTTACGATCCGCAAAGTGGTTTGCTATATATCAACGCTAATGAAATGCCATGGGTATTGACCATGATTGATGCAAAAAAACGTCCTGATAAAGTTGAAACCTTTGCTACTGCAGGTGAGCGACTGTTTGCCAAGAACTGCATGAGTTGCCACGGGCAAAATGGAGAAGGAGCGGGGAACGCGCCAACACTTATCGGCATAGAAAAAAAATATACCCGCAACCAAATTGATACGCTGCTGCAAACCGGGCGTAGGATGATGCCTGCTTTTAAGGATATTGCAAAACAGGAACGGGAAGCAATTTTAGCTTTTATTACAAATAATCAGGAAGAAGGTAAACGTAAACTCACCAGTCCTGCACCAATTGATCCATACCTTGATCTGCCTTACGAAATGACCGGCTACAATAAATTTTTAACTGCCGAGGGTTTGCCTGCTACATCACCCCCGTGGGGTACTTTAAATGCCATTAACCTAAACACAGGCAAAATAGCGTGGAAGATTCCGTTAGGCGAAGATGAAAATTTAGTTAAACTGGGTTTCCCTGTAACCGGGACAGAAAATTATGGCGGGCCGGTAGTAACCGCAGGTGGGTTAGTGTTTATTGCAGCCACAAAAGATAAAAAGATGCGTGCCTTTGATAAGCGAAATGGAAAATTACTTTGGGAAGCTACCTTGCCCTCTGCCGGTTTTGCAACGCCAAGTGTTTACCTGTTAAATGGTAAACAATACCTGGTTGTTGCCTGTGGTGGTGGTAAATTAGGCGCACCATCGGGTGATGCTTATGTGGCTTTTGCATTGCCAGGCAAATAGGATAAATTAAAAAATGGCGCATTGTAAATCATTTCTATTATATCTTTGCGGTCCTTTGAATTTATAAACCGAATGGACTATTCTATAATTATTAAAAAAGCGTGGGAAGGCTACGATGCTTCAAAAACCATTAAGGCTATTGAAGATATTAGTGCGATGGTATCGACAAACCGGGTGTTTAAGGTTACGTTTGATGATGAAGATATTGTTATTGCCAAGCTATCGCATTTTGGTAAGTATGAGCATTTTAAAGAAGATCACCGCATAATACATAGCTTATCAAACAACCTACTTTATCCGTTCGAGAATTTCTTGTCTAAATCATTATTAAAAAATAACCGGGTATACATATATCATTATAAGTTTAGGCAAACGGATGCCTGGGTGGTTTTTTATAACCCTACCCGAATTTTTGACCGCATGCCCCGCAGGTTAGATGAAAGCCATATCCGCAAATTGGGCCAGCAAGTGGGTAAGTTTCATAAAGCCTGCGCACGCGCTAAAAGCGTATTGCCAAAATCATCAAAAACATTACGTACAGATATCTACTCGCTATTACACCAGTTAGAGGTTAAAGAAAAGCAGTTTGGTAGCGCTATGCAGGTTGATTTTCTGAAATATCATTGCGAAACGTTTTTGCGTAATCGCTCTAAATACAACATGAGTTCGTTCGAGATCATACCTGTTTTTATTGATTGGAACATAGGTAATTTCTCGGTCGATCAAAATCTGAACCTATACTCGCGTTGGGATTATGATTGGTTCAGGATGAGTTACCGGGTGTTGGATTTTTATTTCCTGAGCCGTGTAGTATCAGATGTTGGCGACCGCACCGTATTTAGCTATGGTATAAAAACATTAATGGAGGACAGGTTTATTATGTTCCTGGAAGAGTATCACCAGGTAAACCCGTTAACCGCAAACGAGATCAGGTTTCTGAAAGAAGCTTATCGTTTTTTTATCTTAAATTATGTGATTAAAGACGGTAAGTACTTTTTTAGCGAGCAATACGCAAAAAAACTACAATCCGAAGCATTTGAATTATACCTGCCATCGGTAGATCGTGATTTTGATGCCGAAAAGATTATAAAAGCGTTAAATTTGAAGTAGTGAGTTATGAGTGGTGAGTTTTGAGTGTATTTTAGTTAATAAGTATATTATAAAAAACAGATTGATAAAATTTAAGTAAACTCATAACCCAATACTCATTACTCAAAACTCCCATGATTCACATAGATAACTTCAAAACTATAGTAGACAAGTATAACGTTATCTTTTTTGACGCGTTTGGTGTGATAAAAAACTACCAGGGCTTGGTGCCGGGTATCGAAAAAACCTTTGAGTATCTTAAAGAACAAAATAAAGAATATTATATAGTTACCAATGATGCATCGCGCAGCCCGGTACAATTGGCATCATCTTATCATAAAATGGGACTGCATGCTATTACTCCCAATAGGATAATATCATCAGGCATGTTAACTAAAGAATACCTTTATCTTAAAGTACCCGAGGGGATGGTTGCTTACTTAGGTACGGAAGGATCGGCACATTATATAGAAAGCCTGGGCCTGCACCCAATGCCTATAAGCGAAGTAAACGACAGTAATATCGATCAAATAAAAGCCTTATTGTTTTTGGACGATGAGGGTTTTGACTGGCAGCAAGGGGTTAACACAGCTGTTAATTTGTTACGAAAGCGCACTATCCCTGCAATTGTTGCAAATACAGATCATGCTTACCCGGTCACCATTCATGATCTCTCGGTAGCCATAGGTGGGTTGGCTATGATGGTAGAAAACATAGTAGGTAAAAAGTTTATCAGGTTTGGTAAGCCAGACTCGCAGATGTTTATGTTTGCTTATGATCTGATCCGTGATCAAAGGCCGATCAGTAAAAAAGAGATAGTAATGGTAGGTGATACGCTACATACGGATATTTTAGGGGGCAATAAATTTGGCCTGGATACCGTTTTGGTGCTATCCGGAAACACATTACCAAAGGATGTAGACACCCGGATCACGTCAACCGGCATAGTGCCAACTTACATTTGCGAAACCGCAGTTGTAGAAAAAGATATGTTTTAAAAATCATGGTTTATAATCCAGCAGCAATAACAATACCCAAGGCATCAGCATTTAACAGGAAAATTGCCGGCAGGCAGATAGAACTTTATCACCTGAAAAATAAAGCAGGTATGCAGGTTGCTATTACCAACTTTGGCGGGTATTTGGTAGGTGCCTGGCTGCCCGACAAAAAAGGAAGATTAACCAGCGTTATGGTTGGGTTTGACACTATAGAAGGTTTAGCCAGGCAAACCAGCTACTACGGTGCCATTGTTGGGCGATATGCCAATCGCATTGCTAAAGGTAAGTTTACTTTAGAGGAAAAAAAATATAGCTTGCCAATAAACAACGGACCGAACAGCTTACATGGCGGTAAAGCCAACTTTAGCTATAAAGTTTGGGATGGTAAGCAAATTGACGATAATACGGTTGTTTTAGAACTGTTTTCTGAACATACAGAAGAAGGTTATCCCGGTAATTTAAAGGTTAAGGTAACGTATACCTTAACTGAACACAACGAGATAAATATCGCTTATGAAGCAACCACTGATAAGCCCACGGTGATTAACTTAACCAACCACGCCTATTTTAATTTAAATGGCGAGGGCAACGGCGATATATTATTTCATGTAGTACAAATAAATGCCAGCCACTACACGCCGATAGATAGTACCCTGATACCAACCGGCGAAATAGCCCCGGTAAAAGGTACGCCGCTTGATTTTACTAACCCCGAAAGGATAGGAAAGAGAATAAATGGTGATAGCGCCCAGCTAAAATTTGCTAATGGTTACGATCATAACTTTGTTTTAAATAAGCATGGTATGCATTCGCCAGTAGCAACGGTTACGGGGGATGTAACCGGTATTAAACTGGAAGTTTTTACAGACCAACCCGGATTACAGTTTTACACCGGCAACTTTACGCCCGGAACTAATTTAACCAGGGGGAACGTTAAAGATACTATGCGTACATCATTTGCTTTAGAAACACAACATTTTCCTGATTCGCCAAACAGGCCAAACTTTCCGTCGACTGTGCTTAAGCCGGGCGAAGTATTTAGCACACAAACCACTTATAAATTTTCTGCATAGGTATCAGCTTATTAATATTGATGTGTTAACTTTATATCGTTTAAATAAGGGATATAAGTGCTGATAGATAATCACGGTAGAAAACTTAATTACATGCGCCTGGCAGTAACCGACAGGTGTAACCTGCGTTGCTTTTATTGCATGCCCGAGGATGGCCTGAACTGGCTGTCGCGTACCGAACTGATGAGTTACGAGGAAATGCTTCGTGCCAGTTCCTTGCTGGTAAAAATGGGCATCGAAAAGATCCGTATTACCGGCGGCGAGCCATTTGTACGCAAGGACATCATGAAATTACTCACCAGCCTTTCACAGCTAAATGGATTGAAAGAATTAAGCATAACCACGAATGGCATACTAACCTCCCCCCATGTTGCCGAAATGAAAGCCTTAGGCATCAGGTCTGTTAACCTTAGTCTGGACACTTTAGATGCTGATCGTTTCTTCGCCATTACCCGACGCGATGAATTTGCCGACGTGATGAATACTTTAAATGAACTTTTAAAGCATGATTTTGAAGTAAAAATAAACGCGGTGGTTATGGACGGTAAAAATATACAGGATATAATACCAATGGTAGAGCTGACCAAAGACCTACCCATAAGTGTACGTTTTATTGAAGAAATGCCATTTAATGGCGATAATGATTCTTACCAGGGTGTTATTTGGGATCATGTACGGATATTAAAGGAAATAACCAGCCATTATCCTCAAATAAAAAAACTGGTTGATCCGGCTTATTCTACGGCGTATAACTACCAAATTCCGGGGCATAAGGGTAGTGTTGGAATTATTGCGGCATACTCGCGTACTTTTTGTGGTACCTGTAACCGGATCCGTATTACACCGCAAGGAACTTTAAAAAATTGCCTGTATGATGATGGCGTATTGAATATTAAAGATCTAATGCGGTCGGGTTTGAGCGATGAAGAATTAGAACGAAATTTAAAAAACGCTTTTAACCACAGAGTAGCTGACGGTTGGGAAGCAGAGCGCTTACGTGTTGAGAAAACAGGCGTGCATGAATCTATGGCTACTATTGGGGGATAATTAACTATGATAACAGTCCAACAAGCCGAACAACTGATACTTGAAAACACGCGCGATTACGGTGCCGAAATAGTTTTGTTTGACGAAGCTTCGGGCCGTGTATTAGCCGAAAACATAAAAGCCGACCGTGACCTGCCAGGATTTAACCGGGTTACTATGGATGGCATAGCCATTAATTACCAATCTTTCGAAAAAGGCATTGCTACATTTAATATAAAAGCTACCCAAGCCGCTGGCGATAAACCGGTTGACATTGATAAAGCTGATGAATGCATAGAAATCATGACGGGCGCGGCATTGCCTGAATCTGTTGATACCGTTATCCGTTATGAAGATGTGGAGATAAAAGAAGGTAAAGCAACGATATTAATTGACCATATTAAAAAGGGGCAAAACCTTCACTTAAAAGGAACTGATAAAAAACAAGGCGATTTGCTGCTTACGCCGGGACAATTTATAACGCCGGCAATTATCAGCCTGGTTGCATCAGTTGGTGAAACAGAATTACGAGTTAAGCGATTGCCGCGTGTAGTCGTAATATCCTCTGGCGATGAATTGGTGGACGTTCATGTCACGTCGTCGCCCTATCAGATCAGGAAGTCTAATAGTTATATGTTGCAGGCTATTTTGGCTCAGCAAGGTATAAAAGCAGATATAAGGCATATTCCAGATAATCCTAAAACTATTAAACAAGAACTTCAAATTTGCCTTCAAAATTATGATGTGCTTTTATTAAGCGGTGGCATATCCATGGGTAAGTTTGATTATCTCCCGCAGGCATTGAAAGACTTGCAGGTAAACCAGGTATTTCATAAAGTACAACAACGGCCGGGTAAACCTTTTTGGTTTGGCAGGCGTGATAATGGGGTAGTGGTATTTGCGTTCCCCGGTAACCCGGTTGCTACTTTCATGTGTGCGCAGCGGTATTTAATCCCGTGGTTAAATGCGTCGTTAGGATTGGAACCAAAGCAATATGTGTATGCTGTTTTAGCTGCAGATTTTAATTTTCAACCCGAACTGCAATACTTTTTACAGGTTAAATTAAACTTTAATGAACAGGGCCAATTATTGGCTACGCCGGTTGAGGGCAATGGTTCGGGTGATTTTGCTAACTTAGCAGGTAAAGACGCGTTTATGGAGTTGCCTTTAGTGAAGAATGAATTTAAAAAAGGCGAGGTATATAGGGTTTGGATCTTTAATGAACTATAACAATGAGTGGACTAACACATTTGGATAGCGCTGGAAAGGCCACCATGGTTGATGTATCTGCAAAGCAGGTTACACATCGTACGGCTACCGCGCGAAGTATAGTTGTTTTGCCTGCTGAGGTGTTAGCTCAACTAACCGACGGCGATCTGCAAACTAAAAAAGGTTCGGTTTTCCAAACGGCAATAATCGCAGGCATAATGGCTGCCAAAAAAACCGGCGATTTGATCCCGCTTTGCCACCCTTTAGGCTTGGATAATTGCCATATAGATATTCAGCTAAACGATCAGCAGGAAGTAGTGATAGATTGCACTGCTTCGATCACCGCTAAAACAGGTATCGAGATGGAAGCTTTGGTAGGGGCAAGTATAGCTGCGCTTACTATATATGATATGTGTAAGGCGCTAAGCAATGATATCGTTATAAAAGAAACTAAACTGATAGCAAAAACAGGAGGTAAACGTGATTTCAAACGAGGATAACCAACCTGAGCGTAAACATAAAAAACACGCTTCCCTTACCCGATCGGTAACAGGCAATTTCGGGCGAAACGAATGGGCAATACTTGGTGCGCCATGCATCAATATAAAACTCTTGGCTAATGATGTTATAGCTGCGCTGTCGCCACAATATAAATGCGCTTACGCGGATACATCGCATAACGACGAAGTAACATTGCCTCCCGGCCGTTTGGCAAGTGGCGCGGTTTTAGATTATACAGATCAGCTTAATAATCATCAATTTAATTTTAATAATGAGTTAAGGCCCATCAGCTTTAAACAGCAATTTGCAGATGCCGACCTGGTATTGGTGAATGGAAACCATCAGCCGGCTAAAGCGCAGGTGGTTGTGATATACCACAATAAAAGCGCGTCTTTGCAAAAACGGGTAGACCAATTAACCAATGTTGAGCTTATTTTACTGGCTGATTATGTAGACGATCTGTTCGACTTTATTAAAGAAGCCGTACCCAACTGGCAGCAATTGCCAATTTATCGCCTGGACGAAACGGATAAAATCATCGATTTCTTTAAGGCTAAAATGCGGCAGACTAAGCCTAAACTAAATGGATTGGTGTTAACCGGCGGACAAAGCCTTAGAATGGGGCATGATAAAAGCACCATAAACTGGTTTGGCAAAGAGCAGCGCTATTATATTGCCGATCTGTTGAAAGAATATTGTGATGATGTATTTATATCATGCCGTGCTGAGCAACAACAAGATGTAGCTACAGATTATAATATCTTATCGGATACCTTTACCGGCTTAGGGCCTTTTGGTGCTATACTATCCGCTTTCCGCGAAAAGCCTGACAGCGCCTGGTTAGTTGTTGCCTGTGATATGCCGTTGTTAGGTGCAGATACATTCGAGCATTTAATTAGTAATCGTAACCCATCAGCAATAGCTACAGCCTATGAGAGCGCTTTTGATGGTTTCCCGGAGCCGCTAATAACCATTTGGGAGCCTAAGAGTTACCCGGTATCCTTAGCGTTTTTGGCGCAGGGATATTCGTGCCCGCGTAAGGTTTTAATAAATAACAATACGACGCTGCTAAAACCTATAAATATTGACGCTTTGACCAACGTAAATACACCCGACGATTTTGAAAAGATAAAGCGCCAGATCCACCAAAAAATAGCCTCCACCTAATTATGGAACCCGATTTTTCAAGATATAGCTGCCAGATAGCCTTGCCGGGTTTTAATGAAGCATCGCAACTGCTTTTACAACAAGCTAAAGTTTTAATATTAGGGGCAGGTGGCTTGGGCTGCCCGGCTGCGCAATATTTAACAGCTGCCGGCATTGGTACAATTGGCATTGCCGATTTTGACATCGTTTCTATAAGTAACCTGCATAGGCAGATACTTTACGCCCCTGCGGATGTCGGCAAAAAAAAGGCTGTTACAGCTTGCCAAAAACTGCAGCAACAAAATGCGGGTATTAAGTTAGTACCGCATGATGTAAAGGTCACATCGGATAATGTAATGGAGCTAATCAATAAATACGATATTGTTGTTGATGGCACGGATAATTTTGAAACCCGGTACCTGCTTAATGATGCTTGTGTAATTGCGGGTAAACCTATTGTTTACGGTGCCATTTACCAATATGAGGGTCAGGCTGCCGTTTGGAACATAACTAACGCTGATGGCACTAAATCGCCTAATTACCGCGACTTATTTCCCGAAGTTGATGCAAACCAAATACCAAATTGTGCCGATGGTGGCGTTATTCCAACCCTTGCAGGCATTATTGGCTGTATCCAGGCTAACGAAGTTATCAAATACATCACCAAAACCGGCGAGTTACTTGCAGGTAAAGTTATCGTATTTGATGCGTTTACACTACAAAGCCGTGTTATCAAAATAGGCAAGGTAACTAAAACCAATATTACTGCATTTGCAAAGAGTGTAGAGGTATTGACTATGTCAACAGCCGACGTAAAAAAAGGATTAGCAGATAATACGTTAGAATTGGTGGATATCCGTACCGACCAGGAACGCGACGAAATAGCTATTGGCGGTATCCATTTTGAAGCGGATGAAATAGATGAAAATATGGATTACCTAACAAACCCAATAGTTAAGGTACTTTACTGTTCAACAGGTAAAAGGAGCGGGGAAGCAGTGAAGCAGATCAAAAAAGTATCACCCAACGCTAATGTATATTCTTTAGAAGGAGGGTTGCAAGCTTGGTTTGACACGATTTAACACGATTAAATGATTTAGCAGGATTATTAGCTAACCAATAAATAATAACAATTAATCCTGTTTAATCTTTTAATTCTTAAATCTTGTCAAATCTTTCCATCCTTAAATCGTGTCAAGGATGTGCCGCTACCCAAACTTCGCCATCTTCAAAGATCTCTTTTTTCCAGATGGGTACAGTTTGCTTTAAGGTATCTATAATATAACGGCAGGCATCAAAAGCGGCATCGCGGTGGGCAGTAGCAACGGCTATTATTACGGGTATCTCGCCAACTTGCAATACCCCGGTGCGGTGATGGATCAATATTTTTTGTACCGGCCATTTATCTAAAGCCTGTTGAGCTATCTTTTCAAGTTCTTTTATAGCCATCTTTTCGTAGGCCTCAAACGCTAACCTAAGTACAGCTTTACCTTTAGTTGCATTGCGCACGGTGCCAATAAACACATCTATCCCCCCACATTCGGGCGACATCACCCAATCTATGCAATGCTGCACATCAAGGGTAGTTACCGATAGTTTGATCTCTATATCCATTGTAATATCAGAACCCTCTCCTTTGGAGAGGGCAGGGTGAGGTTTTTTATCCTCCGCTAACCGGCGGTATTATGGCAATTTCATCACGCTCATGTACGGTATCGCCATCCAAAGCATATTCGTTATTTATAGCTACCATATAGGTCGATAGCTTTTTAAGCTGCGGATATTGCCCCTCTAATAAGTATTTTAAGTTTGACACGGTAGCATCGTTATTTAAGTCGACAGAAAGAGCCGGTCCTCCAAAAATATCCTTTGTAATGCCAAATGCCAGTATATTAACTTTCATAGTGTACAAAGATGCTATTTTTTAACTATCAATATCCCTGCAGCGGGGAAAGTGGTTAAATAATTGGCAGGTAATAAAGTGGTTTGCATGCCAATTTCTTCAAACGAGGCTTTGTATTCCTTCATGTTTCTAAAATCTGCTATAACGGCTGTTCCGCCGGGTTTTAATACCCGTTTAATTTCGGCGCAGGCGGTTTTACGGCCCTCTTTATCATAGATGTTATGCAGGCACATATTTGTGAATATGGCATCGAAGGTATCGTCGGCAAAACTCATGTTCATGGCGTTCTCGTTTAACACTTCTACCTTATCGGCAACACCTTCTGCCACCGAGTTTTTTAAAGCAGCTTCTACATTGTTGCCTGTAAGGTCCTCTGCGTTCCATATATCAATGCCTGTTGATTTGCCGGTAGTTAAACGTTTTGCAGCACCAATCATTAGCAAGCCTTTGCCGGTGCCAATATCCAGCACCTGTTCGTCGCCGGTCCAGTTTATAAGATTCAGCATTCTGTCGCGGTGTTTGTATTTACCCGAAAGAGAATAGCCCAGCATTAAAAATCCACCCAAAGCCATACCACCTGCCGACCATATAAAACCTGTTGTATCAATATTTACACTCCCAATTTTTATAACCGGAAAAATAAGAATGAGCACTATTAAGGTTATTGCCGCTATAAACAAATTGCGGATAACGCCGGGTGCATCAACGCCATAGTTGATTTTAGTATTTAATTGAGTATTGCTTTGTGTCATTTTTTTGTTGCTGATTAACAGTTAAATATAGAATAATTAAAATAATTTTATTAAATTCTATAATGTATATAGATTTTGTAGTATATGTGAATCATAATTGAAAAACAACTATGAAACGGAATAAAGCACTAAGTAATATAAAGATCCTTTCGGGTAGACAGACCAAGGGATTCCGAATGTGTTATTGTTGTCGCTAACCGATCCTACATCTATCTATTAAACACTATTATCAACTTCAATTTTGCTTTAACATGTTAACTACCATAAATAAATACCGATTTTTCGATCTGTCAGAAATCATTGCCGAGCCTACCTTTAGTTACAAAGCCTATAAAAAATTACAGCCTGTTAAAAGCGTAACTTAATACCCGATATTAACCTGGTAACAGATTACAAGCGCTGGAAAAACTTTAATAATGGTGCGGTAATTAATGGCCCCATGGCTTTAAGGCATTTATTTGGTAAACCATTGGCAATAGCATTTTACTCAAAACATTGGCAGGATAGGGGCATTGAGCAACTAAAACAATTAAATGCTATCCAGGCCGAAATTAAAGCTAATGGCGGTAACCTGCTTATTTTAACCGACGAAGCAGCCGATGAGCAATTGGTCAGGGTTATCTGGGAACATAGCTTATCGTTAAATTTTTATAACGACATAAATAATGAAATAGCAGAGAAATTCAGGGTGTATTCAGCCGATGATCCAACCTGGAACCGTTTTTCGGGTATTGATGTTAATATCCCGCTATTGGCAGTTTACGTAATAGATACCGAAAGGCATATTGTTTATGATCACGTTGATCGCGATTTGTCAAATTCATTGGTGGCCGATGATATTATAGCTTCAATTTATGAAGCATCGCTAACAAACACACGCAGAAAATCTGCATAAAATACTATTTGGTTTAGGTTTACAGTTGAAAAGAAAGCCGCTCTATCGATAAGATGAGCGGCTCTTTTCATTTTAGTAAGTACGGTAATGTCTTTTGCCGTTGCGGTAGTAGTAATGTCTTCTAACCGTTACGCTTGACCTTGATCTGCTGCTGCTTACAACAACCCTGCCGCCCGGTCTTGGTGGCGGAGGTGGCGTTTTCAAGTTTAAATGTATGCGTGGCAACGGCGGGCGTCCGCCCGGATGCGGAGGTGGCGGCGGTAAATGTATTTGCGCTTGTGCTACAGTAAATGTACCTACGGTAATTACTGCGATGATTAATGTTTTAATAATTTTCATGATGCTAAAGTATTGCAATAAGTTAAGCCTAAATTGTTTGATTAAAAGTATAACCTAAAATACGTTAAACAGTTTTATAAAACTGTACTAATAAAATAAACGTTTTTAAGAGTAATTGGTTATAAGTAAAAAATTAAACAACTATATGCGATATTTCACCTTAGTGATAATGATTTTTAGTTCGATGTGGGGCCATGCTCAATCAACCACTCTAATAAATGGTGAAATGGTGATAGATGGCAACAAGCGTTCATTTTCTACCTATATTCCAACCAATAACAAAACAGGTAAAATGCCGCTGGTTATTTCACTACATGGTGGTTTTGCAAGTCCCAAAGGGATGTTTCATTTAGCCGATTTTAGGCCGGTGGCAGATCGCGAAAAGTTTATTGTAGTTTGCCCGGCATCAAAAAAAATCTGGCACGACGGTGCCAATTTGCATGGTATTGACGATGTCAAGTTTATAGATCAGCTCATTACATATATCATCAAAACCTATAACGCCGACCCGGATAGAGTCTACGTTACCGGCATCTCAAACGGCGGTTTTATGACAGCTCGACTTGCTTGCCAGTTGAATAACCGTATAGCTGCTGTAGCCATTGTAGCCGCAACATTGGATATAGGTGAGGGCTATGATTTGGATAGACCTATGCCCGCGCTATACATGCACGGTACAAGCGACCCGATAGTAGGCTATAATGGCGGCAAGTTATTTGGCCGTAGTGTTTATTCGCAGGATGCTGTCATTGATAAGTGGATAGCCTTAAATAATTGCGAAAAAACGGCGGTGATTACTACCATACCAGATAATGCGGATGATGGCACCAGTATTTTAAAGGCAGAATATACAAACCCTAAAAACGGGTTAAAGGTGGTTGGCTACACTATAATTAATGGTGGCCACACCTGGCCGGGAGGGTGGCAATACCTGCCTAAGTTCATCATAGGCAAAACCACACATAACCTAAATGCATGCGAAGAGATCTGGAGTTTTTTTAAGGAGTATAAATTGTCGCATTAAAATCACAGTGTCTTTTTAAAAAATTTGGTTTCTTTGTTAAATGAGCATAACCACCGCGCCCGATAAAGCGAAATTGATGCAGGAACAGAAACTGCAGGAGTTATTGCTGCATTTAAACACCAACTCGCCGTTTTATAAGGAGCTGTTTGCTCATCATCGCATCGATGTTACCACTATCAAAACAATAGAGGACCTTGCGCTCATACCCACAACCAGCAAGGAGGACCTGCAAAAGCGCAATAACGATTTCTTATGTGTGCCTAAAGACAAGGTGATTGAGTACGCCTCAACATCAGGCACTTTAGGCAGCCCGGTTACTATTGCGCTTACCGATAACGATCTTAACCGCCTAACGCTTAACGAATACAACTCATTTATTTGTGCCGATGGTCATTCAGATGATATCTACCAGCTCATGTTAACGCTTGATAGGCAGTTTATGGCCGGTATAGCGTATTATTCGGGCCTGCGCAAGTTAGGGGCAGGCATTATTCGTTTAGGTCCCGGTGTGCCTTCTTTGCAGTTAGAAACTATCCAACGGTTAAACCCGACGGCCATTGTTGCGGTACCATCGTTTATACTTAAACTGATTCAGGCTGCAAAGGATCATAATATCGATCTTAACAAAACATCCGTTAAAAAAGCAATTTGCATAGGCGAGAATATCCGTAATACCGATTTCTCGCTTAATATCCTCGGCAAGAAGATAACTGAAGCCTGGGATATTAAACTATACTCAACCTACGCTTCAACCGAAATGCAGACCGCGTTTACCGAGTGCAGCGAGGGACATGGTGGCCACCTGCAACCCGAGTTGGTTATTGCCGAATTATTGGATGAGGATAATAAACCCATCCCCGCTAATACGCCGGGCGAGTTAACCATAACCACACTTGGGGTAGAAGGTATGCCATTACTACGATACAAAACAGGCGATATCTGCATGTATATTAACGAGCCCTGTGCGTGTGGTCGTACCAGTCTGCGTTTATCGCCCATAATAGGCCGTAAAAAGCAGATGATCAAGTTTAAGGGCACTACGTTGTATCCGCCTGCCATGTTCGATCTGTTAAACGAAATGGAAGAAGTGCTGGATTATGTTGTTGAGGTATATTCCAACGATATAGGCATGGATGAAGTGCTGCTACATCTGTTACCATTAGAAGGCAGTAAAGCCTGCGATAACCGCATCAGAGCCTATTTGCAGGCACGGCTACGGGTTAGCCCTCACGTTAATTATATATCTGCCGACCAAATTCAGAAAATGCAGTTCCCAGAGGGTGTGCGTAAACCTGTTAAGTTTATAGATAAACGGGTTTAGTTGAGGGGAAACCAAATTATTATCACACTAAATCACGCTATATCACACGCTATCACGCTGTATCACACTATATCACATCATTATCACACGAATTCACACGCTATCACAGCATTATTTTTACTTAAACAGCTGATTGTAAACATATAACATAAAGAATGCGATTTACTCACTGAATTAATACCTGGAAAAAGATGCTGCTTAAAGTTGGCGGTTAGGACTTATACAAAAGTACGAAAATACTGTGGAAAGTGAAAAGGAAACGTGTAGTTTCTCAACGCTGTGGGCAAAGTCGTAAAGTTAGGTAAGGAGTTATCCGATCAGAAGGTAACTAATCACCAATCTCTAACCACTATTTTATATATTTGTCATCCGTCACAGCAAACTATTACGCTGCGTTTGGGTTTAAGAGATTGATTACTAATATTCGCCTATGATAACTGTTGGACAGAGCGTCCTTTCTTTAGCTGACTTTAACGAAATTGTGTTTAACCAAAAGTCGGTTGCATTATCTCCCTCAGCTTTAACAAAAATTGAGACCAACTTTAAGTTTCTTCAAAAATTCTCGTCCAATAAGCTAATTTATGGCATAAATACCGGTTTTGGCCCCATGGCTCAATATAAGGTAAGCGAAGAGAACTTGCTGGCATTGCAATATAATTTGATCCGTAGCCATAGCTCGGGTAACGGTGCTTTACTTACACCTACTTTGGCAAAAGCTTTAATGGTGGCTCGCTTAAACAGTTTGATCCAGGGTTTCTCTGGCGTACATACAGATATAGTTGAGTTGCTTAAAGAGCTAATAAACAATAACGTAACCCCCTGCATCTTTGAGCATGGCGGCGTAGGTGCAAGCGGAGACCTGGTACAATTAGCGCATCTTGGTCTGGTATTAATAGGCGAGGGTGAGGTTATTTACGAAGACAAGATCCAGCCCACTGACGAGATCTTTAAAAAACTAAACATAAAACCACTAAGTATTCACGTACGCGAAGGCTTGGCTACTATAAACGGTACCTCGGCCATGACGGGTATTGGCATGGTTAACGTTATCCAGGCACAAAAGCTATTGGGTTGGGCGGCCATGTTCTCGGCTATGACCAATGAAGTAGTCGAGGCGTATGATGACCATTACTCGCACGAATTGAATATTGTAAAGCATCATAAAGGCCAAAATAAGATAGCCGCCATGCTGCGCGATATTTTAAAGGACAGCAAAATGATCCGCAGCCGTACCGATCATTTATACCATTCGGCTAATATAGACCAGGAAGTATTTGAAGATAAAGTGCAGGAATACTATTCGTTACGCTGCGTAACTCAAGTATTAGGACCGATATTGGATACTATTACAAATGCCGAAGAAGTTTTGGTTAATGAGCTAAATTCGGTTAATGATAACCCGGTAATAGACCATGTTAACGAAAACGTATTCCATGGCGGTAACTTCCATGGTGATTATGTTTCATTAGAAATGGACAAGCTGAAGATCGCTATCACTAAGCTGTCTATGCTGTCAGAGCGCCAGTTGAATTATTTGTTGAATGATAAGCTAAATCTAAAGTTTCCACCGTTCTTAAACCTGGGTGTTTTGGGCTTAAACTTCGGGATGCAGGGCGTGCAATTTACTGCCACATCAACTGTTGCCGAGAATCAGACGTTATCCTTCCCGATGTATGTACATAGCATCCCTAACAATAATGATAACCAGGATATTGTGAGTATGGGCTGTAATGCCGCTTTAATGACGGGAAAGGTAATTGATAATGCTTTCGCGGTGTTGTCTATTCAATTAATGACCATACTACAGGCAATTGATTACTTAGAATGTCAAGGCAAATTGGCACCTAAAACTTTGGGGTTGTATAACGAGGTTAGGGCTATATTCCCTAAATTTATTGAGGATACACCAAAATATAAAGATATCGAGCGGATAAAACAGTTTTTGGCGGCGAATAAACCGGTTTAGCATGGCGGTGTGGACTCACCCGACCATCGCTGCGCTTGGTCACCCTCTCTTCGCCTTCGGCGGAAAGAGGGTTGGAATAAAATAAAAAAAGGAATAACCCTCTTTCCGCGCAGCGAAGAGAGGGTCGCGCTCGCCGGAGGCGGGTCGCGGGGTGAGTAAACGGCGAAGAAGTATACGAACTATGAAATGTGCTTTAGTTACAGGCGGATCAAGAGGAATAGGCAGGGCCATCTGCGTTAAAATGGCCGCTATGGGCTATTATGTGCTCATCAACTATAAAAGCAATGCCACAGAAGCTAACAATACCCTTGAGCTGGTTAAACAAGCCGGCAGCAATGGCGAACTACTGCAGTTTGATGTTGCCGACCGCGAACAAATTAAAGAGGTGTTAGCGGCCTGGATAAACAATAATGAAGGCAACGAAATAGAGGTACTGGTAAACAATGCGGGTGTCCGTGATGATAGCCTGATGGTTTGGCTAAAGGATGAGCAGTGGGACAGCGTAATAAATACCAGCCTTAACAGTTTCTTTTATGTTACCCGTTTAGTATTGGATGGCATGATGCTTAATCGTTTCGGGCGTATAATTAATGTGGTATCGTTATCGGGATTAAAAGGTGTAGCAGGTCAAACCAATTATTCGGCAGCTAAGGCTGGTGTGATAGGCGCGACAAAAGCATTGGCGCAGGAAGTTGGCCGCAGCGGCATTACCGTAAATGCGGTAGCTCCCGGTTTTATAAAGACGGACATGACCGAAGGGTTGGACGAGAAAGAACTAAAAAGAAATATCCCGGTAAATCGTTTTGGTTTGCCTGAAGAAGTGGCGCATGCTG
>JACMRC010000477.1 GCA_014376655.1 Mucilaginibacter sp.
GTAATCAACAAAAAAGCTCCCAGGAGATACCACTTTCTACACATCGTAATTGAATTTTATTTAACACCTAAGCTAAATAATAATAGGCAAACAGTTATTAAACCTTGTTAGTTTTTACACGTCTTTACCATAAAGTTTTAAAAACAGCGTTATAGCATCATGAAAAACACTACTTATAAATTACTAATTGCAGCTACTTTTTTGTTTATCGGCTTACGATCGAGCGCGCAGGATTACAAAATGGCTGCCGGCTTAAAATTTGGCGGGTATGAAAATGGTATATCGGGCAAATACTTTATGGATACCAATACGGCCATTGAAGGTTTACTTGGTTTTAGAAACGGCGGGCTGGTAGTCACCGGTTTATACGAGATCCACCAGGAAGCGTTTAATGTACCTGCCTTGAAATTTTATTACGGCTTTGGCGGGCACATAGGCTCGGTTGGGCAAGGCACCTACCGCACATTTAATGGTAACGACCGCATTTATACCAAACCACAATTGCTATTAGGTGGCGATGGCGTTGTCGGGCTGGAGTACATTATCCCCGAATCACCAATCGCGGTTAGTTTAGACCTTAACCCCCGGGTTGAATTAGCCACCGGCCCTTATTTTGACCTGGCGCCGGGACTTGGTATAAAGTATATTTTTAAATAAAAATTCGCCCTCAAATCACATGGCGGCGATTTACTCACCCCGCGACTCTTCGAGCGCGACCCTCTCTTCCGCAAGCGGGAAAGAGGGTTGTTTAACAAAAAAAGCTGGTTAGCAAATGCTAACCAGCTTTTTTTAATATTATTTAAATCCGAAATCGAAAATCCGACTTCCGAAATCAAATTACTCTGCTACTACAGCAAAAGGTACTTGTACCTTAACTTCTTTATGCAGGTTTACAATTGCGGTGTAATCACCAACAAATTTTGGCTCCTGGTCAAAAGTAATACGGCGACGGTCAACTTCAAAACCTTCTTTTTTCAATGCATCAGCAATTTGTATAGTGTTGATAGCACCGAAGATTTTTCCGGTTTCGCCGGCTTTAGCACCGATACTCAATTTCACACCCTCTAAACGGGCAGCAATTGCATCAGCATCCTTGCGTATTTTTTCTTGTTTAAATGCAGCTTGTTTTAGGTTTTCGGCCAAAACTTTGCGTGCAGATACAGTAGCTAATATGGCGTATCCTTTAGGGAATAAAAAATTACGGCCATATCCTGGTTTAACGGTTACTACATCGTCTTTATCACCCAGGTTTTTTATGTCTTGTTTTAAAATAACTTCCATGTCTTTTACCTCCTGATTATTTTAATGAGTCTGTAACATAAGGTAATAAACCAATGTGGCGCGCACGTTTAACAGCTTGTGCCACTTTACGCTGAAACTTTAATGAAGTACCGGTTAAACGGCGAGGTAATACTTTACCCTGATCATTAATAAACTTTAATAAAAAGTTAGCGTCTTTGTAATCAATATACTTTATACCATTCTTTTTAAAACGGCAGTATTTTTTACGGTTGTCCTCTACTTTAGGGGCGGTTACGTATTTAATTTGGTCGTTTGCCATTAGTTTGCTTCCTCCACTTTAGCTGCAGGTTTCTTGTTAAAAGCACCACTGCGTTTTTTCTCATTGTAAGCAATAGCATGTTTATCTAAAGCTATGGTCAGGAAACGCAAAACACGCTCATCGCGCCTTAACTCGACTTCCAATTTGTTAATTAAATCACCCGGAGCCTTAAATTCAGTTAAGTGATAGTACCCTGTTACTTTCTTTTGAATAGGGTACGCTAATTTTCTCAAACCCCAATTATCCTCCTGGACAATTTCGGCTCCGCCATCAGTAAGAGTTTTGCTGTATTTGGCTATTGCCTCTTTAGCTGTTTCTTCTGATAACAACGGGGTTAGAACGATCACGATTTCGTACTGTTGCATTATTATACTTTGATTTTTAATTAATTAACCCGACAATTCGGGGCTGCAAATGTAGGAAGATAATTTGATTTATGCAATACAAAGCACAAGTAAAATACGCAGTTAGTTTTATACCTGCGTTATAGCGGATATTTTACCTAACTTTTGTTCATAAAAATAAAACACAAATTTAACGTTGGGGATAAAACATAAGGTTAAGTTTGATTGTCTTTTAATTAGCTAAACATTACTACCATGGAGTTTGAATATCTTGAAAGCCAATCAGCCAATCATACCACATTTATGTATGATACCATTTATTTTCAACAACCCGGCGAAAACGATTTTACCGAAGGCGATTGGGACGATGAAGAAGACGAAGATTTTGACGACCAAGCCGATGACGTTGACGACCTGAATGCCATAAAGGCAAGTGATGATGTTGACGAACCGGATGCAGAAGGCGAATACGACATCACCAATCCCGATCCGGATGATGATCATTTACCGGAAGAAGAGTTACAATAGATAAAGAATTATCTTTCTGCAAACAGTTCTTCCAGGCTTAAACTAAAACCAGACAATATAGGTGTAGTTACGTAGTCGCCAATGGTTAATAACCTTGACGGTTGAAAATTGCCATCTGTTAAAGTATATTTTAAAAAAGTTTTTTCCTGAGGATGTATAACCCAATACTCTAATACACCTGCTTCCTCGTACACTTCGTATTTATTTTGCAATTCTTTTTTGTTGTTCCCGGGCGACAATATTTCAACAACAAGGTCGGGGCTACCTAAACAACCACGATCATCAACTTTAGCCGGGTCAC
This sequence comes from Mucilaginibacter sp., assembly GCA_014376655.1. Taxonomy (GTDB): domain Bacteria; phylum Bacteroidota; class Bacteroidia; order Sphingobacteriales; family Sphingobacteriaceae; genus Mucilaginibacter. Next base: position 2,735 of record JACMRC010000477.1, read on the forward strand.
AAATTACACAGATATCGGGCTGCACCACTGTCAAAATCTCTTTGTCATCAATAGATTTTCTTGGAAGTCGTACGTCAAAGGGTGCAGAAAACACTTCGCAAGGTTTACCTTCCAGATAATTATAAAGCTTAGAATAAATACGCCCCGATTGGCGCTGATGTATTGAACCAGGGGCCGGAGTCATCTTAAATATTTTCCCCTTTATCAATTCCAGGCGCTCATCAAATGTCCATTTTAAATAGTCGGCGTATGTGTACGTTTTTGATATATCTAAATCTGATAATTGCATAACTTTTAGTCTTACTCAAAAATACAACTTTTATTGATTTAGTGCTCTGTTAAAAAAATGCCAATAACTTTAGCCGGAAACTTCTTTTACATTCTCAATTTCTTGTTACCTTAGTAGCTGTGGATAATTTTATTGTTTCGGCACGCAAATACCGCCCGGCTACTTTCGAAACCGTTGTCGGTCAGCAACATATAACAAATACGCTAAAAAACGCTATCAGGAATAACCAGTTAGCACAGGCGTTTTTGTTCTGCGGCCCGCGTGGCGTGGGCAAAACTACTTGTGCCCGTATACTTGCGAAAACCATTAATTGCGAAAATTTACAGCCTAACGGCGAGGCTTGCGGCACTTGCAGCACCTGCCAATCATTCCAAAACGGCAACTCGTTTAACGTACATGAATTGGATGCGGCATCAAACAACTCGGTTGATGATATCCGCAGTCTGATAGAGCAGGTTCGCATACCGCCACAAGGCGCACGCTATAAAATTTATATTATTGATGAGGTTCACATGCTATCGCAGGCGGCATTTAACGCTTTCCTGAAAACGCTGGAAGAACCACCTCATTACGCCATATTTATATTAGCCACTACCGAGAAGCATAAGATCCTGCCTACCATCCTATCACGTTGCCAAATCTTTGATTTTAACCGTATTGGTGTTGATGACATGGCTAACCACCTGGCATCCATAGCAAAAAAAGAGGATATTAAATACGAGGATGACGGCCTGCACATTATCGCCCAAAAAGCTGACGGCGGTTTGCGCGATGCCTTGTCTATGTTTGACCAGATAGTAAGTTTTTCGGATGGTAACGTTACCTATCGCTCGGTTATTGATAACCTTAA
>JACMRC010000478.1 GCA_014376655.1 Mucilaginibacter sp.
AAATAGGCCGCGACAATAACCTACCGCTTGTTATAGCAAAAACAAACCTGGGTTTAGGCATAGTTGCCGACCATAAGGCCGATTACAGCACAGCCATTGACAAAAACCTGCTGGCATTAAAATATTTTGAGACAAAGCACGATACTTTAGGCATAGCCGCAGCTACCGGCAATATCGGTAATTCATACATAAGATTGGCCCAGTTTCAAAAAGCGGTGACGGCGCTTGCCCGCGCTGTTGATTTGTATACGGCGTTAAAGTCAAAGGTTCCGGCGGCAAACAACATGGCTAATTTAGCCCGTGCTTATAAGGGCCTGCATGATAAGCCAAAAGAACTTGAGTTTAAATTAAAAGCCTTCGCCATATTTAATGCCGAAGGTTACAAAAGAGGGTTGGCCACAGTTGGCGGCACGCTTGGCAATTTTTACGCAGCCGAGGACAAAACCGATGAAGCTTTAAAATACTTCAACATAGGTTTAAAAAATAGCTGGGCTATCCACGACAATGGCAATATAGCTATGTTATACGGCAGTATGGCCGATCTGTACATCAGGTTAAATCAAGCGGATAAGGCTATGATTTGCGCCGATTCGGCCATATATTATTCGCTGAAAAGCGGCGACAAGCTTGCCCAGGCCGATGCCGAATTATCTAAGGGTGTTATACTTCATATAAAAGGCGATCACGCCCCCGGCGCGTACTTAATTAATCACTATATGGCATTAAAGGACTCCATCTTCGCCGGTAAAATGCAAACACAGGTGGCCGATATGGAAGTTAAGTATGAAACCGAGAAAAAAGAAACCCAGATAGCACTGTTAAATATCGATAACAACAATAAATCATTGCTGCTAAAAAACAGCTTACTACAGGTAACCCGAAAACAGCTGCAAATAACCGAGCAACGACAAGCGCTAACCATTAATCAGCTTGAACTAAATAACAAAGATACTAAGCTGATAAACCAACAATTAGATGCCGATAAACGCGAAGCGAACATCAGATCGTTGCAAAAACAAACCCGCATACAAAAGCTGGAGATAAGCAACAGCGAACTTAAGATCAAACAAAAAAACTATGCTATCGCTGTTATCCTGGTACTGATAGCCGCCGGTGTTTTGTTAGGCTATACTTTCTATAATCGCTACCAATCAAAACAAGTTGCGTTGGTACAACAGCAAAAAATTGAACAGCAGGAGCACTTAACCCAGGCAATTATTGATGCCGAAGAAAAAGAACGCCAACGTATTGCCAGCGACCTGCACGATGGTGTAGGGCAATTATTTTCGGCTGTAAAAATGAATCTTAACGGGCTGTTGGACCGGGTAACCATTAACCGGGAAGAAGACCGCTTTTTAGCCGAAAAAACATTGGCCCTGGTTGACGAAAGCTGTAAAGAGGTGCGTGTAATATCGCACCAAATGATGCCTAATAATATGTTGCTGCGCTCGGGCATCGCGTCGGACGTTAAAAGTTTCATTGAAAAGATAGACTCAGAAAGTTTAAAAGTAAACGTTGAAACCACAGGCTTTAAAAACAAGTTGGAAAGCAATGTGGAAATAGTTTTATACCGGGTGATACAGGAAACCGTGAACAACGTTATTAAGCATGCTAAGGCTACAACCCTCTTCATTAAGCTGGAACGCAAACAGTTAGGCATAGATGCAATTATAGCCGACAATGGCATCGGCTTTAACACAACCCTAAAAGATGATTTTGAAGGTATCGGCCTAAAGAATATTACTACACGTATTGAATATTTAAAGGGCACTGTTGAATATATATCAGCCCCGGGTATGGGCACCAGCGTAAATATTTGGGTGCCAATAGCTTAAATTAGTTATGGGTTGTTACGGTATAACAACCCAGCTTTTTACATTATAACTCTTGGTTTTATAGTTCCCTTTCCTGGTTACTTTTCCTTTGGCGTTTTGCCAATCCAGTGTCACTGTATTAAATGACGCATTTTCATAGTTAAAGGTAGTCCCGTCGTCTTCAAAAAGTGTGGCTGTACTTGCATTTTTGCCATATATATAACAAGTTATATCGAAGATGGTACTGGGCGAAATAAATTGCTCTGGCTTTGCCATAGGTAAAATTGCACCCTCTTTTATAAAGATTGGGATTTGATCAAGCCCGGTGCTAACGGTGTAGCTTTGCTCGCCTGCATATATTTTATTGGTATTATAATCATACCAGTTACCTGCCGGCAAGTATACTTTACGGGTTGACGCGCTGTCGGCCAATGGCGCGGCCAAAACGTTATCGCCTATCATATATTCGTCTGATACGTTAAAGGTGTTTTTGTCTTCAGGGTAATCAACCACCAACGCTCTAAAAGGCGGTACACCCTCTCTGTTATACTTAGCAAATGCCGAATACAGGTAAGGGATAAAACTCATCCTAAAATTTAACAAGGTGCGGATATGAGCCTCTACCTCTTTAGCATTCGGCAGCATTTCGCCTTTGTTGTTTTTATTCCGATCATACTGTAACCAGGGCGGGCTTTTTAAGTACCAGCTGTCAAATACCGTCTCGGCAGCCAATATGCTGGTTTGCGCACGGCGGCAAAGCTCTGTTACGTTTGCCGATTCCCTAACTTCCGGCGACCATAACAACCCCGAGAAGCCCGAGTTACTGATCATCCTGATATATTCGCTATGCACATAGGTATCGCTATACAAGGTAGTTGGGAACGACGATGCAAAACCATTTAAAGACCGGATACTAAAGTACGACCGCTTATTTGCCTGCTTATAAACGTTATACATGGTTTGAAAATACAGCGCACCAAACTGTTGGTGCATCTGCTCGCCATCAATACCCGATGGGAACTGCGATAGCTCCGGAAAACCCCAAACCGCGCCACCCTGCGTAAGATTGGAATTGTCGCATTCGTCCAGCTTAAATGATGCTATACCATTATCAACAAAGGTTTTTTTATGATAATCGGCAAAAATTGCGGGGGCGGTTTTCCCGGCAAAGTCGGGCACCAGGCCGTTCCATACTTTATAATCGCCGGCGCTTGTGGCCAATTGCCCATATATGGGCGATACCGGCGCAACATAAGCATGCTCCCATAAATTTAGTTTAACGCCTTGTGCCTTCATCTTATCTATCAACTCTTGCGGAGCGGGGAAATTAACCGGGCTCCATACGTACGAACAAGAATAGGCTGCTGTTTGCCACCTTGGCTCCAACCCAATAACATCAACCGGCATGTGGTTCTCCCTGAAATAGTTTACCATATTGTACACATCCTGTTGTTGTGATTCGCCTTTCATCCGATATTGTAAACCTAAACCCCATATAGCAGGTAACGCGCCGCCGCCGCTAAACAGGTTATAGCGTTGCAAAGCATTTTTTAAGGTAGGGCCATTAAAAATAAATACATCGCCACCTTTGGCACCGGGGATGTCAACTATTACCTCGCCCGATTTGTTGTTAGTATTTTTATATAACTCCTCTACTGATTGCGCCGCCTGGCCGCTACCTGTATTTACATTTACATCGCCTTTAACCTGTTTGTGCGTGCCGCAGTAAAAGGTTGTATAACGCGATGTATTGATAAAGATTCCATACCCTTTATTTGACACGTAGAACGTTGTTGGCGCATGGGTATAGCCAAGGTCATTTAACGGATTATCGTTCACTATAGGCCTTCTTTTTAAGCCACGTTGCCTAAACGAGCCTATCTGCAAGCCAAAGCCATAAATCTCTTCTGTATTTCCTAACGG
>JACMRC010000479.1 GCA_014376655.1 Mucilaginibacter sp.
GCTATGCGACGGATTTAACATGCGCATGCATATTTTTAGTGCTGTCGAGCCCTATCAGCAATTAACCACTATACCTTTACAGGATATGCCCGGCTGGATAACGTTTACAATTGATGGTAAATACGCCTACCCATCAAGCGGTGAGGTTATTGATGTTAAAACCCGAAAAATTGTAACTGTACTTCAAGACGAGAATTATAACAACGTTGCTAGCGAAAAGGTATTAGAGATAGACTTTAAAGATGGCAAACCGGTTAAGGCGGGCGACCAATTTGGGTTAGGCAGAGTGATGTAAAAAGCCTTACGTTCCTATTCATCTATACAAACTTGTCATTCGGCGATACATTTTTGACCTGCAAGCAACTTTAACTACATTTGATCAGTATATCACAGAAACAGATATTGTGCGATTGATGTAGGTGATAACCCGGTTAATAGCTTTTAAGCGCCCCGATATTCGGGGCGCTTATTTTAAAGCCGGAATAGAATTTGCCCGGGACCATGTTTATAGTGAGTGTAGTAAACTTTATAAAAAAATATAGCTTAATTACTTTGGTTATAGCGCTGCTTGCGGGTTTACCTGCTACCGGCTATGCACAGCTATGCGCCGGCAGTTTGGGCGACCCGGTTGTTAAGCTTGATTTTGGCGCAGGCAGCGCAGTACACGCAGGAACTTTGCCTGTAGGTACTACCAGCTATACCTATAGTGCTAATGATTTCCCTAATGACGGATCATACACCATTGAAAATACTACTGCCGGCTCTGGTAATGTTTGGTGGAGCACAAAAGACCATACCGGCGATGTTGGCGGTTATATGATGGTAGTAAACGCCAGCACTTCAAAAACAGATTATTTTTATAAAACTACGGTTAAAGGTTTATGTTCGGGTACTACATTCGAGTTTGCAGCGTGGGCTGCAAATTTGATAAGAACTACGGATGTTAGTCCGCCAGACCTCACCTTTACTATATTAAAAACGGATGGCGTTTCTGTGCTTGCCTCGATTCATACCGGCTCAATCCCTGTAACGCCAGGTGGTTTAGTTTGGAAACAATACGGAACCCAATTTACAATACCCGTAGGCGAGTCGGATGTTATCGTGCAAATCACCAATAACTCGCCCGGCGGTATACCGGGCAATGACCTGGTTTTAGATGATATTACCTTCCGCCCTTGCGGGCCTACGGTTAGCTCGAACTTTGTTGTTGGTAACTCCGGGTCGTCGGCACTAAATGCCTGCACCAATAACATCCAAACTTATACCTTAAATTCAACAGTTGTAAACAACGTGTATGTTAATCCATCATATCAATGGCAGGTAAATGACGGTTCGGGTTGGGCAAATATTTCCGGAGCCACCACAACAACCTATTCCTTTAGCCAGCCAACGGTCGTGGGTACTTATCAATACCGTATGGTAACTGCCGAAGCAGCTAACATTGGCTCTGCGTCTTGCCAGGTATCGTCAAATGTATCAACACTTACTGTAGCGCCTTCGCCAATTGCTAATTTTACTATAATTAATAATAACTCAAACTGTTTGCTAAATGCTGTTGATTTTAAAGATACTTCCATCCCTACTTCAGTCAGGATTAGCAACTGGAACTGGAATTTTGGCGATGGACAAACATCTTTTTCACCAAATCCTTCGCACACTTTTGCCACCAACGGCGACTTTAATATAACCCTAACGGTTACAAATACTGTTGGTTGCACATCTTCAAAGACAATACCAATACATATTAATGCAAAGCTGGCAGCTGATTTTGATGTTACAACCCCAAGCTGCACCAGCGTGCCGGTTACACTTACAGACCATTCTTCAACTGCCGAGGGTACAATAGCACAATGGTTGTGGACCTTTGGTGATGGTTCGCCTCAAGTTACCCAGACAAGTAATACGCCATTTACCCATGCCTACGTAAAGGAAGGGACATTTGACATAAGTTTAGAAGTGATATCTGCTGGGGGTTGTGTAAGCGATATCGTAAAAAAGACAGTTACTATAACGGGAGCCCCGGTTGCGGATTTTATACTGCCCGAAACTTGTTCGACCGATGCTACTACGGCATTTTTGAATACCACAACTGTAAACGGCAGCATTACCGGGCTTACCTATCAATGGGATTTTGGGGACGCTTCTGCTGGGCCGGGCAACCTAAATACCTCCACTTTAAGAAGCCCAAGACATGCCTATTCGCACCAGGGTACTTACACAGCAACGCTTAAAGTAAAAGCACCAAACGGGTGTGTCTCTAATCCGGTAGTAAAAACATTTACCGTAAACGGCAGTATAACAAAATCTGAGTTTATTATTTCTAACCTTGCTAATTTATGCGCAGGTACACCAGTAGAAATTGTTAATACATCCACTGTTAATTTTGGTGCTTTTACCCGGATAACTCTATTTTACGATTATGATAATGATCAGACCAATAGCGAGACCTACTATAAGGATCCCCCTTTAAAAACTGATAAGCAAATACCGGCTGATAATAAATATTATCATACTTATCCAGCTTTTAATAGCCCGGCGTCTAAAAATTATCACGTAGTAATGGCGTTAACGGCAGGCCAGACATGTACTGCCGCGCCTAATGACAATGTTAATATTAAGGCGCTCCCAATTGTGTCGCTATCGGCGCCGGCAAGTATTTGTCAGGAAGCAGATCCTGTACAAATAACCGAAAACAGGAATGGGTTTTTAGGTTCGGCTGTGTTTAGCGGTACAGGTGTGTCGTCAGCGGGGATATTTAATCCCGCGGTTGCCGGCCCGGGTACTTTTAAATTAGATTACCTGTTTACTTCACAAACCGGCTGTACCTATGCCGACTCTGTAAAAATAACCGTATACCCAACGCCAACAGTTACAATGGCAGCTACCACAACCATGTTAGAGGGAACACAAATAAACATCACCCCCAAAGTAACCGGCGATGGCCTTACTTATAAATGGTCGCCAACCATCGGTATTAGCGATCCTGCTAAACTTAGCCCTGTTTTTAGCCCAACGGTTGATACGAAATATATCCTTACTATAACTACCGACAAAGGTTGTTCAGCATCGGCAGAAACAAATATATTGGTATTAAAAACACCTTTAGTGCCTAACACCTTTACGCCTAATAATGACGGTATTAATGATACCTGGAATATTAAATATTTAGATACTTACCCAACCGCCGTTGTAGAGGTATTTAACAGGTATGGGGCAAAAGTATTTAGTTCAAATAATTATGCCATACCTTGGGATGGCAAGTTTAATGGTGCAGTATTGCCGTTTGGTGTGTATTATTATGTTATAGATACTAAAAGCGGGCGCAAGCAAATGACAGGTAGTTTAACAATTATTAAGTGATGCTTGTAATCATTATATTTAGGAGTAATAATTTTCTTGCTGATGCATCGATCTAAGCTATCCGGTTTTATTATACATACAGCAGGCTGGCTAATGTTCCTGGGCTTCCCGTTGCTGTTTATGAACCGCACACAGGATAGCGTTAGTAGCACCTATTTTGTTATATCATCGCCTTACTACTGGCTTTTTTGCCTCACTTATATTTTTATGTTTTACCTGAATGCCTGGTACCTGGTGCCGCAATTTGTGTTCAGGAAAAGATATTTTATATATGGTATAATTGTGTTGCTGTTATCGGGGTCGGTTTATTATTTGCAACCCTTTGACAACTTATTGCGCCACAACCTGCGCGAAAGCCCTAAGCCCAAAAGTATTGGCTTGCCAAATGCAGA
>JACMRC010000480.1 GCA_014376655.1 Mucilaginibacter sp.
TACAGGTAATTCGCATAAAAACGATAAGGACCAAACTTTAAGTTCTTCAATAAATAAAATCACTGAAAAAAGGAATATTACGCCTTCGCTAGCGTCCACCCTTCGCTAGCGCAAGTATGTCGGGCGGGCTAAGTGCGCGAAAGCTACTTGTGCCTTACTTATAAAGTTCCTCAAAAAAGTAATGAATAGCTAAAAGCCGTAGCTTAAAAACAGCAAAATTTAATGTGTACAGCCTAAAAAATGAAGTAAATCTTGCCTTTCAATTAAATACAGCCTATAAATAACTGTGATAATTACGCCTGGCATTGCTTTTTTGCACTGTTTTCGGTATATTTGTGCACACCACAAAGGTGCCCGACCGGGTACCGGAGTTTTACAAAATGCCGCCATAAACCAGCCGCAAAAAAATATAACTTTTATTTTATTTATTGATTTACAGTATTTTAAACCAATTTTTTGCCGTAAAAATCAATAAATATTGCCTGAAATAACAGTGTGAAAACGCGTGATAGCGTGTGATTAAAGTGTGAAAACGCGTGATTTAGTGTAATAAACGCGTGATAGCGTGTGATACAGTGTGGTAAATTGCGGTAGGTCAGCCTGAATATGGATCTTATAATGGGCCAGTATGCAAGGTTGATTTGCGGCAAGTCAACCTAACCCGGATGCACATAAATGTATTTTATATTAATATGTTGATATACAGATAGTTAAATAAAATGTATTTCACGCGATGGGAATCTTAGTTGTCTTGAATGTGATAAGCCGGTTAAGGCAGCAGGTTTTATTGTTACCAAGGCGTTACCGTTAATTGTAAAAGCGATGCCTATCGGCAGGCCTCCCTACAATGTACTATACGTCAATAAATATGTACGGTACGACAATCGTTTGCATATTAAAATATCCTTATTTGCGCTATGTAATTGATAAATATTTCGCAGCTTTAGCAATCACTAACCAATTAAAACTAAATGATCATGATCTCTAATAAACGCGGTTTACTGCCGGCTTTGCTATTAATGTTTTTTTCTGCGTCGCTTTCTGCGCAGGTAAAGTCTGACGGGCATTACCGCAAAGAAATGAAGGCCTTGCAGGCTGTTATTCAAACCAACTTCTATGATAAAGCATCAGGCGAGTACTTTGTAGTGGTCGATTCGGCCGAACGCGAGAAGAAAAACGGTTATACAAGGCAGTATACATACTTATGGTCGTACTGCGCCATGTACCAGGCAGCAAACGAAATAGAAAAACTGGAGCCAAAAACCGACCTGCGCGGCCCGATGCTAAAGCTGATGTATACGTATTATAACCCGGCCCCGCCGCACGGTGGCTTTACGGATTACATTATGAAGTTAAAACCGGGTGAGCGTTACTACGACGATAACGAATGGATAGGCATAACTGCCTTAGACGCTTACAGCCGCACCAAGAAAAAAGCTGATTTTGAATTAGGTAAAGACATGTACGATTTCATCATGACCGGTTACAACCAGGTATTGGGTGGCGGCGTATATTGGAAAGAAGGCGACCTAAGCTCTAAAAATACCTGCTCAAATGGCCCCGGTGCTTTAGTGGCGCTACAACTTTACCAGGCTACTAAACAGAAGGCTTATTTAGATACAGCCATTAAAATAGTGAAATGGACAGACGCTAACCTGCAAACACCCGAGAAATTGTATTGGGATAATATCAGCACCAAAACCGGTCGTGTTAACAAAGGTATCCTGTCATACAATACCGGTACCCCATTAGAAGCCTACGTGTACCTGTATGAGATAACCAAAGACAAGAAATACCTTGACGAAGCCAACGCTATTGCCGACGCATCGCTTAAATTCTTTTACGGCGGCGAAAGATTCAGGGACGATTATTGGTTCAATGCTGTATTATTAAGGGGTTACCAGCACCTGTTAAAATTCAACCCGGACACCAAATACATCATAGGCTTTAAAAAATGCTTGGACGGCACCATAGCTGCCGATAAAAACGAAAAAGGCTTATTTACCGGTAAGAACAGGGGCAAGGTAACAGTTAAAAACCTGGTAGACCACGGCGGGTTGTTGGAAATACTGGCGCGTTATGCGTGGTTAGAGACTAAGTATGATTTGAAAGGATAGACATCTACAAATAGCAGCCATGAGTATTTTAAACATGAACCGCCGCAGCTTTTTGTACAGCACTTCAATGGTTGCCATGTCAAGCGTTACTTTGTTTGATAAGTTGATGGCCAAAGGTGCCGACACGGTAATTGCTGAAACAGTGTTTGGCAAAATACGTGGTATAGAAAGCCGGGGCATTAAAATATTTAAAGGCATACCCTATGGTGCCGATACCAGCGGCAAAAACAGGTTCATGGCCCCGGTCGATCCGGACAAGTGGATCGGCGTGCGCGACGCTTTAGAGTTTGGACACAGTGCCCCGCAAAGCGCTCCCCCAAAACCAAAGGACCCTAACGCGTCTGCTCCGGCACCAAAGCCGGTAGCTACAGCACCGAAACTCACAGGACCGTCTATCTTTTCGGCATTAGGCGTTCCGGGTAATAAAAACACAGGCGAGGGCGAAGATTGTTTGCTGTTAAATGTGTGGACACCCGCGCTTAACGACGGCAAGAAACGCCCGGTTATGTTATGGCTGCATGGCGGCGGTTTTGGCTCGGGTTCCGGCTCAAATATGGGGTGGGATGGTACCAACCTTTGCCTGCGCGGCGATGTGGTGGTACTAACCATCAATCACCGGCTTAATGTAATGGGTTTTGCGGACCTGAGCGCGTTTCACCCGGATTTTGCAGCCTCGGGTGACGCTGGAGTGTTGGATATTGTACATGCGCTTAAATGGGTTAAAAATAATATCAAAAACTTCGGTGGCGATCCTGATCGGGTGATGATCTTCGGGCAATCAGGCGGTGGGCGCAAGTGCGAAACCTTGCTGGCTATGCCATCGGCAAAAGGACTATTCCATCGCGCGGTTATTGAAAGCGGCGTGGCACTTAAAACGGTTGATAAAGATATCGCCCAAAAAAATGGCGAAGCTTTGTTAAATAAATTAGGCATCAAAAAAGAGAACGCGAAGGATATTCAGAACATCCCGTTAGGAGATATAATGACAGCATCGTTCTCTTTAGGGAAAGAGTTTGCAGCTATCTCGCCTAATAACCTTGGTTTCCAGCCATCGGTTGGCAATAATTTTTTACCTACGCACCCCGTATATCCAACAGCCCCGGCAGTATTGGCTGATGTGCCTATTATTATCGGCACAACGCGTACCGAATGGACCGGCATGACAACAGACCCCGCGCTTTGGCACTTGGACGAAGCCGGTTTACAAACCCAGGTTAAAAAGCTATTAGGCGATGTTGCGGATAGCACTTTAGCGCTATATAAAAAGATCTATCCTAACGAAACACCTACCTGGATCTATTTTTTAGTAGCCAGCGACTATAACTATTGCGCGCCAACCATGAAAGTGGCAGATAGACGGTCGGCGCTTAAAAAAGGACCGGTATATGTTTACTACTTCGCGTGGGAAACCCCGGTGCAGGGTGGGCTTTTAAAATCACCACATAATTTGGAGTGGCCTTTTGCTTTTGATAACGTAGAGCTATGCAAAGCCTTAACAGGTGGGGGCGCTGATGCGATGGCACTTGCCGACAAGGTTAGCGATGCCTGGATAGCCTTTGCGCGAACGGGTAATCCCAACACACCAAAACTGCCGCACTGGCCGCAATATACAATGGCAAACCGCGAAACTATGGTGATAAATAACGAAAGTAAAGTAGTTAATGACCCTATCCGCGAGCAGCGGCTGGCTATGTTTAAAGCTTTAAAATACGACGATAACTAATATGCTTAATTATTCTAAAACATCGGCAATTATATTGCTGGTTATAGGCAGTCTTTGTAATAGTTTTGCACAGCAGCAGCCCCCGCACCTTAAAAAACAAGGCACGGCTACACAGTTAATTGTTGATGGTAAACCCTATCTGGTTTTGGGTGGCGAGTTGCACAATTCAACATCTGCAAGTTTGGATTATATGGCACCTGTGCTGGCTAAATTCTCGGCCTGGCACTTAAATACCGCTTTAGCAGCGGTGTGTTGGGATTTGATAGAGCCACAGGAAGGTAAGTTTGATTTTAGCCTGGTTGATGGGCTTATTCAACAAGCCAGGCGCAATAATTTGCACCTGGGTGTATTGTGGTTTGGTAGTTGGAAAAATGGGGTATCAACCTATCCGCCGGCGTGGGTTAAAACTAATTTAAAACGTTTCCCACGGGCGCAAAATAAAGATGGTGGCAGTTTGGATATCCTATCAACATTTAACGATGCAAATGTTAATGCCGATGCTAAAGCTTTTGCAGCGCTGATGAAACATATCCGCGAGGTTGACGACGCGCATACGGTTATAATGGTACAGGTAGAGAATGAGGTGGGAGTACTTGGCGATTCGCGCGACAGATCAACTTTAGCTAATGATGTTTTTAAGCGCCCCGTACCTAAAGAGTTGTTTGATTACCTGAAGAAAAATAAAGCGAATTTAATGCCGGGCTTTGCCAAAAAATGGGAGGCTGGGGGCTTTAAAACTTCGGGAAGTTGGGAGGATATTTTTGGCATAAGCGCATCGACAGATGAGATGTTTATGGCATGGAACTATGCCCGCTATGTTGGCAAAATAGCTGCTGCAGGCAAGGCCGAATATCCGCTGCCTATGTTTGTCAATACCTGGATGGCCGAATGGCGCGAAACCGCACAGGCTAAGCCTGGCAGCTACCCAAGCGGTGGCCCTATGCCGTATGTAATGGATATTTGGAAAGCTGGTGCGCCATCAATTGATATCTTGTCGCCTGATATTTATAGTAATTTTGAGGAGCGTAATGATCTGTATCATCGCTCTGATAATCCATTGTTTATACCTGAGGTAGTTAGGGAAGCTAAAACCACCGCCGCCATTTTTTATGCCTTGGGTCACCATGATGCCATTGGCTTTTCGCCGTTCGGGATGGAAAGCCTGCCCGATTTTTCGGCTGATTTAGGCGTTAGCTACGCCGCTATAGCCAAAATAGCTCCTGAAATTTTAGCCCACCAGGGCAATGGTGTGATAAACGGGGCCTTCCTGAGCAAGGATAACCCAAAGCAAACCATTAAGGTCGGTGATTATGATTTGGTACTGGGCATAGCTAAACACTATTCGTTCCCAACACCCGAATATCCTGCCGGGATCTTCATCCAGACAGGTCAGGACGAATACCTGGTATGTGGCCGTGGTTTAACCATAAACTTTAAACCCAATACGCCCGGCGACCCACGCGTGGGCATCCTGCAGGTGGAGGATGGCACTTTTGTAAACGGTAGCTGGGTTGCAGGCAGGCGCTTAAATGGCGATGAGATATTATCGGGCGGCGGCTTGCGCTTAAGGGGCGATTATTACATGTATCAGAAAATAAAAATGTACCGCTATAAATAAAACAACACTACATAACTGGCAGGTACAGGCTTTTATAAGCTCGGCTTTTTCTTTTTTTACTGGCAACGATTGCGTAACTTTTCAGTGCGATAAGCTATTTATTAAAGCAGAAAACCTTAATATAGCCCTAATTAAAACCGTTTCTAACCCGTAGAAAAAATTATGGCAACTTTATATCGCAACCTTGCAGGTGCATTTATCCTGCTGTTTTCAACTTTACAAATAGCAAGGGCACAGGCCCCTGTTTATAACGTTAAAAAATATGGTGCCAAAGGCGATGGCAAAAATATAGACACCAAAGCCATTGATAAAGCTATTGACGCGGCAGCTGCGGCAGGCGGTGGTACGGTATATTTCCCGACCGGCGATTATTTATCGGTTACCATTCACCTTAAAAGCAACGTAGCTTTATATATCGATCAAGGCGCTGCAATTGTAGCTGCTACTAACGACGATAACATCAAATATGATATGCCTGAGAAAAGCGAGAACGAAATTTATCAGGATTACGGCCATAGCCATTTTCACAACAGCTTAATTGTAGGCGAAAACCTGCATGATATAGCCATATTAGGCCCTGGCAAAATTTGGGGAAAGGGCTTGATAAAAGATGAACGAAAACCGGGGCAGAATGAAGGCTATGGCAACAAAACACTGGCGCTTAAGCTTTGCCGTAACGTGTTATTAAGAGATTTTACAATATACCACGGTGGCTGGTTCTGCTTTTTGCTGACAGCGGTTGATAATACCACCATAGACAATATTAAAATGGATACAGGCCGCGATGGTATCGACCTGATATCAAGCAGGAACGTTCATATATCCAATACCACTATTAACGCACCGGGCGATGATGCCTTGTGTTTAAAATCTGATTACTCTTTAAACTATCCACGTGCGCTGGAGAATGTAACCATTACCAACTGCCAGGTTTCGGGCTACAATGAAGGGACTTTTTTAGACGGAACCTTTAAAAAAGATGGAAGAAACCACCCCCAAGGGCGTATTAAATTCGGTACCGAGTCTAACGGTGGCTATAAAAACATCACCATAACTAATTGTATTTTTGACCATTGCAAAGGCCTCGCGCTGGAAACTGTTGACGGCGCAGCCTTAGAAGATATCACCATAAGCAATATCACTATGCGTGATATTAACAACTCCCCCATATTTGTAAGGTTGGGTGCCCGTATGCGTGCGCCAAAAGATTTTCCTTACAGTACGCTGCGCAGAGTTATCATAAGCAATATCGTGGCTTATGATGTAACCGGCGAGCAGGGCGCTATTATCAGCGGCATACCCGGTCATGATATTGAGGATTTGACTTTAAGCAACATCCGCATATACTTTAAAGGTGGTGGCACTAAGGAGCAGGCTGCAAACGTGGTGCCTGATTTGATAAAAAGCTATCCGGAGCCCGACCAGTTTGGCATTACGCCAGCTTATGGTTTCTTTATTCGGAATGTAAAAGATCTAAAAATGAGCGATGTAGAAGTAAGCTTTATGAAGGATGATTTTCGTCCGGCATTTGTATTAGATAATGTTGACGGTGCCGATTTTCAACATGTGCGCGCACAAAAAGCAGATGGCGCAGCTATGTTTATGTTGAACAAGGTGAAGAACTTCAAGATCTTTAACAGCGACCAGGTACCAAATACCAAATTGGCAGAGGTTGATAAGAAAGAATTGTAAACAGGTATGACAACACTATATCGTGCAGTTATAGGCATGTTTGCCTTGGTGTTTTTTGTTGTCTGCATGGCATCAGCACAAGCACCTGTATACAATGTTAAAACATATGGCGCCAAAGGCGACGGTATAAATATCGACACTAAAGCTATTAACAAGGCAATTGACGCGGCCAACGCGGCCGGTGGCGGCACAGTATATTTCCCTGCCGGCGATTATTTATCGGTCACCATCCATCTTAAAAGTAACATTGCTTTATATATTGACCAGGGTGCAACTATAATAGCTGCTACCGTTAGTGAAAATGTAAAATATGATGTACCCGAAAAAGCAGATAACGATCTTTACCAGGACTATGGGCACAGTTATTTTAATAATAGCTTAATAGTAGGGATAAACCTGCATGATATATCTATTACTGGTCCGGGGCGTATTTGGGGCAGAGGTTTGATTATGAGGGAAGGCACAAATGGTAACAATCCGCCAGGGCTTGGCAATAAGACACTTGCCCTGAAACTTTGCCGTAACGTAATATTAAGAGACTTTACCGTAGCGCATGGCGGCTGGTTCGGTTTTTTGCTGACTGCCGTTGATAATGCGACTATTGATAATATTAAAATGGATACTAACCGTGATGGTATTGATCTTGTATCAAGTAAAAATGTACGGATCTCCAATTGTAGTATCAACTCACCGGTTGATGATGCTATTGTGTTAAAGAGCGATTTTGCGCTGAACTATCCGCGCGACCTGGAAAATGTCACTATTACCAATTGCCAGGTATCAGGTTATAAAGAGGGGACTTTTTTAGATGGTACTAATGTGAAATGGAGCAATGGGTCGCCTACCGGCCGCATTAAGCTGGGTACCGAATCAAACGGAGGTTTTAAAAACATTGCCGTTAGCAATTGTGTGTTTGATAATAGCCGCGGGCTGGCCTTGGAAACGGTCGATGGCGCAGCGCTGGAAGACATAACCATTAACAATATTAGTATGCGCGATGTTGGCAACGCACCCATATTTATCAGGCTTGGGGCAAGGATGCGCGCTCCTAAAGATTTTAGATACAGTACCTTGCGCAGGGTATTGATAAGTAATGTTGTTGCCTATGGTATCACTGGTAACCAGGGTGTAATTATAAGCGGTATACCTGGCCACGATATCGAGGATGTAACATTAAGTAATATTAAGTTCTATTTTAACGGTGGTGGTACAAAAGCGCAAGCCGACCGTGAAGTACCGGCCTTAATAGATAGTTATCCCGATCCTAACCGCTGGGGAGTTATGCCTGCGTATGGTTTTTTTATCCGAAATGTTAAGGACATTAAATTAAACAATATAGAAGTTAGTTACCTGAAAGAAGACCTAAGGCCTGCATTTATACTTGATAATGTGGATGGTGCCGATTTTCAGCATATACGCGCGCAGAAAGCAGATGGAGCAAATACATTTATGCTGAATAAGGTAAAGAACTTCAAGATCTTTAACAGTGACCAAATACCAAATACCAAATTGGCAGAGGTTGATAAGAAAGAATTGTAAGGTGTTATTTAATCAAGTGCAATTCTGTATCTAAGATCCGCGTTTCAAATTCGGTGATAGGGTATTTGCTTTCTATTAATCTTAAAAGCATTTCAACGGCTACCTGCCCCATTTCGAACGATTTTTGTTTGACGTAAGATAGGGAAGGCTGTAGCAGATCGACCACATCCGAGTTGGAGAAACCCGCTATCGCTATTTCTTTAGGATCAAAGTTTAAATTTTTCAATGCCCGGATGCATGATATGCTGATCCGGTCGCTGCTGATGAATATCGCATCGGGTTTATCAGCTAATGCTAACAAGTCCTTAACCGCGTCTTCCACCTCCTGGTAATCGTTACCGCCTTTAACGCAATTGCGGATCAGTTCAGGCTTAAAAGGGATATTGTGATCGGCCAGGGCGCTCATGTAACCTGCCAGGCGTTCGTTGGTGATGGACAATTGAGGAGCGTTTGATAACAAAGCTATTTTTTTACGTTCTGCTTTTATGAGCGACTCGGTAGCATTATAAGCGCCACGGAAGTTGTCAGATGTTACTTTAAATGTTTCTATTTCAGAGATTATCCGGTCGAAGAACACAATAGGCAACCCATCATCATGCAAAGTTTTCAGGAAAGTATAATCAGATGTACCGGCCGACATAGAGATCAGCAAACCATCAACCGACCGTTGTGCCAGGTGATTAACGTTGATCAGTTCGCGTTCAGACGAATCGTGCGTTTGGGTAATGATAGTATGATAACCACGTTCGTAAGCAATAGACTCAATACCGGCAATCGCCTGCGAAAAAAAGCTGTTGGCCAACTTAGGCACCACAATACCAATAGAGTAGCTGCGCCTGTTTTTAAGGCTTAGTGCAATAGGGTTTGATTTGTAGTTAACCTGCTTGGCATAATCCATAACCAATTTTTTGGTTTCGGTGCTAATTTCATAACCATCGCGCAATGCCCGCGACACCGTAGAGGGCGAAAGTTTAAGCGCTAATGCTATATCTTTTATGGTAGCCGGTTTATACATTCTTAGTTAATTGGTTAACTAAACGCAATTATACGGTTTATTAAAAGCACTTCAACCTTTAAGTTCAAATCGGCAACGATTGCATAAAAATTAATTTAATTATTATCCTGTTAATTGATATTTTTTAATGATTTATGCCAAAATCGCTCAATATTTAGTTAATAAGTATTACTTTGTGTTAAGTTTATCTGCTTTCTTTGCTATAACCAATAATAAACCAACTATACCTCATTATGTCGAAAAATAAATA